>NZ_JAZBJZ010000102.1:0-19533 GCF_036349135.1 Tumidithrix elongata BACA0141 | reverse complement strand
CGAAGTATTCTTTGCTTCATCAGACCCCGTTGCATTTCATCCTTGAATTGGCCTTGTATTTCTGCGGCGTCCCTCATTCCAGATGCTTGCCATGACTTCTGTGGCGATCGCCTATGCCTTAGCCATGATTTTTCATGTATTCACATGGTTTATCGTTGGTGTTGTTATGACGCCCACTTTTATTCTCTTAGGCTTAGGTGGGGGCTGTCTGGCAATTAACTTCATCGCGATTTATATCCAAGTGCGTCATCGCAGTAACGCGATCGTGCCTCAGCAACTATCCATTGCCAAGTAGTCAAGTTGCGAATTTCATCCATTTTCGATTGGTTTTCGATCAGCCAAACTTTTGCTTTATGTCGTCAATCGCAGCATAAAAAGCAGGGGCATCTCCCCAGCCAAAATAGCCGCTATACAAACACTTAGCTTGGGCATCGGCTACAAATACATGATCGACACCCAAAAGGTTTTTCCAGAGGCTTAGGGTTAAGCCCTCTTGTAGGGGAATGAGGGGCTGGGCTTTGAGAAAATCATGGGGGCGAGCATCGGTAATCGGTAATGCGTGCAAAAAACGAATGATTTGAGCTGCAAGGTCTGTGGAGGGAGGGAGTACTTGAGGATTGAGCCAAAACGAACGAATGGGCTCCGCCACTTGTGGGTGATTTTTTAATTTTGCGTGAGAGATACCAGCTAAACGGACAAAGGTGGCACGCTCAAATTTGGTACATTCTACCGATACAGTGCCATCACTACCGTCACCGATATCGCTGGCAACAATTAATGTGGGGATCTCAGATGCGATCGCTTCGGCAATGGGTCGGCGGTTTGTCGCTAAGCCCTTCGCAATGAAAGGAAATGTACCCAGTGGGTCAAACACCCGCCCCAGATCGGAACCACCCACAGGTGAGCCAACCAGTACCAAACTATGAACTTTCGATCGCCATTCTGGATGGCGGTTGAGTAGTTCTAACCATAACAAACCACCCAAAGAATGCCCCACAATTCTAATTGGTGCGTTGGGATGACTAGAGATTACTTGGCTAGCCATGCGATCGAGCTTAGCGATGAGCGGATCGATGCTCAGCCATGTTTGCAGCCAACCCAGATCGGGATTGGTTACTAGGGTTTGTGGTGTTGCCAGAGTCTTGGCAAGCAGCGCGATCGCTTTACAGTCATCAGCCCAACCATGTTGCGTAAACAGGAGAAAATCAGGGGTCATGGATCCAGTTACGAGTTAACTGATTTTATTATTCCCTGTTTGACAAGACCTGCCCGTCGTTGCACGATCTATCTTCTGATTCTGACGCCTCGATACATGATGGCACTATCATCGGGGTCAGGTGTCTGTTTTTTGGATGATTGCGAGCCATCTACCACAGCTTTTGAAGCATTAGGAGCGTTTGCAACCGTAGGAGAGGAAGCTACATCTTGCAAGACCATTTGATTTGCTAAGCGTTCAATGGGTTCTTGGATAAAGGTACAACCCAAAAGCCCTGTTACACGCGCAGTTAACAGCACCAAGTTTTCACCTGTGAGCCTAGGTAAGACATCAACCGCCCCACGACGTAATGCCCAACTATGCTCTATGTCTTTGATGCGATCTTGGCGCGGGTTAAACAAAATCACCTGTAACGCAACTTTTTTTTTCGTAATCCATTGACATACGGAGCCTGATTGGAGTGACTCTGCATTGGGATTCTTAATCCCCGTATCCATTAAAAGCAAATCAGGCAAGTTATTACTTCGAAGAAGTTGCTCAAGTCTCTCAACTAGATCGACATTTGCCATGTCCCAAATTACATCAACCCCCTGATGTGTAAGTGAAATCTGCCAAATTTTTCCTTGATCTTGATCGAGGTGAGTCATTAAGACAGTTCGCTTTAGTTCAGCCATGGGATTAAATCACTTACTAACGGCGATTGCCGAAAATCTTAAAGAAGGGATGGGATAGCTATTCTATATCGCTCTTTCCAACTTCGTTTAATGCAAGGTTAAGCTTTTTATAGATCTAGTTTTGTACCCCATTTAACAATTTAAGTGATTTATATAACTGAATTAAAACCAATGATAAGTTGGAGTTTATCGACATAAACCCAAAATAATCAAGCAACTTCATCGCCTTTCTAGTAATTTACGCAACTCATTGGCTGCTTAAGCATACTTCCCTAAAATTTAGATCGTAGAAATTTCTTTTTCTTTCTCGACCGTGATTTGCTCAATTTTCTTGGCATACTTGTCTGTTAGCTTATCAACTTGATCTTGCAACTTTTTCGATTCATCCTCAGAGATTTCCTTGGACTTTTCTTGCTTGCGAATTGAGTCGATCGCATCACGACGGACGTTACGCACTGAGACTTTGCCTTCTTCGGCAAGCTTTGCCACAGTTTTGACTAGCTCTTTACGACGCTCTGTGGTTAAAGGCGGAATATTTAAGCGAATACTACTACCGTCATTATTAGGGGTTAAGCCCAGATCCGACTCAGCGATCGCGCGTTCGATCAACCCCATCGCTGTGCGATCGAACGGCTGAATCATAATCGTGGTTGAATCAGGCGTAGAAATATTTGACAAAGACTTTAAGGACGTAGGCGCACCATAATACTCAACCGAAATTCGATCTAGTAACGAGGCATTCGCACGCCCAGTCCGCACACTATTAAAGTTATGTTGCGTGGCTTCTATTGCCTTTTGCATCCGCGATTCAACTTCAGTTAACTTCACAACTACCTCCGACATATGTTCCAATAGATTCTCCCATGACAGCGCGGCGAATGTTACCCGCAACACCTAGATCGAACACAACGATCGGAATATTATTCTCTTTGCACAGCGCAAACGCAGTTGTATCCATGACCTGAAGGTCTTGAGATAGGGCATGGGCATAATTAATACTTTGATAACGCTTGGCATCGGGATTTTTCTTAGGATCGGAGTCGTAAATGCCATCAACTTTTGTGGCTTTAAAGATTACATCCGCATTAATCTCAGCGCCACGCAGCGCAGCAGTTGTATCGGTTGTGAAAAATGGATTGCCAGAGCCTGCCCCAAAGATGACGACCCGCTTGGTTTCTAAATGACGAATTGCCCGACGACGAATGTAAGGCTCAGCCACTTCTTGCATGGCGATCGCGGTCATGACCCGAGTCGGTACAGGCTCATCCAATTGCTCTAGCGCATCCTGTAAAGTCAGCGCATTCATGACCGTGGCAATCATGCCAATGTAATCGGCTGTGGCTCTATCCATACCCTTAGCTGCACCATTGATGCCTCGAAAGATATTGCCACCGCCTACGACGATCGCAAGTTCAACACCGTCACGCACAATGTCTGCTATCTCTAGCGCGATCGTTTGCACAATTTCGGGGTCAATGCCAAAGCTGCGATCGCCCATTAACGCTTCTCCACTCAGTTTCAGTAGAACACGCTTGTACTTGAGGTTATCCATGTTGATTCCTTCCATTGCCAGAGAAATTGTACTTGTTAGCAAAGTAGACGCATTTCAACGCTTGTGCTGTTCCTACGGCAAATGGCGTAACTTGTAGCAGTTACGATCTTCAATGTCTTCGTATTAAAACGCCTTTGTTAGTAACCAGCAAAGGTTTGACCTCAAAACTTGCCAGCTAATTCTTTCAATGGATGCAACAGACGACTTAGCAGAAAAATTTACCCTAAGCAGGGCAAAACCTATCAACCTTGCTGATCGATCGCAACTACTTAAAGAAACCAAAGTTTAAGCTGGCTCATCAATTGCATACAACTCTGCACCTGTGAGGTTTGTCCCGTTTAAATTTGCTCCATTGAGATTTGCCCGCAAAAGGTTCGCACCGTTGAGATTTGCTTTATATAAATTGGTCTTACTGAGATTGGCACCATCTAGGCTAGCTTTATCTAAAGTTGCCTCAGTTAAAAAAGCACCATTGAGGTCGGCATCTTTAAGATCGGCACCATTTAGATCGGCATTACTTAGGTTTGCCCCATCTAAATTAGCTTTAACCAATAGGGCGCTGCATAGAGTCGCCCCATATAAATTAGCATTAGATAGGTCTGCTGAACTTAAGTTGGCGCGATCGAGCTGGGCATGACTTAAACTAGCTTCGGTGAGATTTGCTCCTTCTAAGTTTGCCCCCACTAGCTTAGCGCCATCTAAATTTGCCCCTTTCAAAAAGGTTTCGGTGAGATTTGCTCCTTCTAAATTTGCCCCGACTAAAAATACACCGCTTAAATTTGCCCCACTTAAATCAGCGTTACTCAGATTGCTACCATTCAGGTTAGCCCCTGTCAAATCAGCATCTCTTAGGTTTGTCTTGCCTAGATCTGCACCATGTAAATTTGCCTTAATTAAGCTCGCACCACTCAGATCGGCATCACATAAATTTGCATGACTGAGACTGGTTCTGAACAGCACAGCATTATGCAGAGAGGCAGTCTGGAGGACGGCACTATTGAGATTGGCACAGGAGAAATTTGTTTCTATCAGACTAGAATTGGCAAGATTTATGCCCGCTAAACTTGCACCAGTCAGGTTTTCACGACTGAGATCTATCCCTGTAAAATCTCTATCTCCCTGCTTATACTTTTCTGTGATTTCGCCAGCTTTCATTGCTCCTCAGTACCACCTTAAATGTGCTTAATTGTTACTGTCCGAATTTCGCGGTTACCTAGGATGACTACTACCTAAATAACGTCAAAACAAACTTTAGATTAAATAAATACTTGTAATGTCTAGGCAGACGATCTGTCTGTAGGTAAAATCGCGCCTGTGAGATTTGCCTCATCTAGGTTAGTCCATAGAAGGAATGCACCTTTAAGATTAGTCCATAGAAGGAATGCACCTTTAAGGTTAGCCCCGGTTAAGCTTGCTTTGCTGAGGTTAGCGCGATTGAGATTCGCT
Source organism: Tumidithrix elongata BACA0141 (assembly GCF_036349135.1). Classification (NCBI taxonomy): domain Bacteria; kingdom Bacillati; phylum Cyanobacteriota; class Cyanophyceae; order Pseudanabaenales; family Pseudanabaenaceae; genus Tumidithrix; species Tumidithrix elongata. Next base: position 14,645 of record NZ_JAZBJZ010000102.1, on the reverse strand, counting down.
TTACTCAAGTTTGCACCATTCAAATTGGCTTCATCCAAATTTGCCCCGGTTAGGTTGGCTTCGTGGAGGATGGCATTGTGTAAGTTAGTTCTAATCAGCAATGCACCTCTCAAGTCAACGCCACTTAGATCGGCACCACTAAGACTGGCACCCATGAGGTTAGCCCCACTCAAATTGGCACCCGCTAAATTGGCATTGGTTAAATTAGCCCCATTGAGGTTAGCCCCACTCAAGTTGGCTTTCATCAAAAAAGCCCCTGTTAGGTTTGTCCAACTCAAATCGGCGTCTACAAGACTCGATTCATTTAAATTTGCCGAACTTAGATCGGAACCCACGAGATTTGCCCGATTTAAATTGACGCCTAACAGATTTGCCCATCCCAGATTGGCACGGCTTAAGGTACTACCGCTTAAATTGGCACCAATTAGATCGACAGCATTGAGATTTGCAGCATTGAGAATAGCGCCACTGAGATCGACGTCATGTAACTCAGCCCCCGTCAGCGTTGCCTCGCTCAAGTCGGTGTTAACGAGAGAGGCTTGGCTTAAATTGGCACCGCTTAAGTTGGCGCGAATGAGTAAAGCTCCCGTAAGGTCAGACAAGCTGAGGTCTGCCCCAATTAAACTTGCCTCGACTAAAAAAGCCCCTATTAATTTTGTATTTGCGAGCAATGTACCATTCAGACTAGCGCCCGTCAGACTTGCTAGGCTGAGATCGGCATTTTTTAATGAAGCACTATCGAGAATTGCCTCATTTAGGTTTGCCGCAACTAGGTAAGCATCATCAAGCTTGGCTCGTTGTAAATCGGCTTTGATCAAAAAAGCTGATGTCAGATTGGCTTCACTCAAGATTGCTTCGACCAAATCCGCCTGATTTAGGTCAGCTCCGTTGAGAAAAGCACCCGTAAGATTTGCCTTACTAAGGGCTGCACCTGTTAGCGTTGCATCTGACAGGTTTACCCTTTTAAGGTCAGCACCCTTGAGGTTTGCACCTGCCAAGTTTGCTCTAGTTAGGTTTGATTTATTTAAGTCTGTAAAATTCACGCTTGCCTCATCCAAGTTGATCTTGAGTAGAACACCCGTGCTAACAGATATGGCTGCGGCTTAGAATGTCGCGTGCGTAGCGGGGGTGATGTTTTCCCCTTTCAACCATTTGCCCTCATTAACTAGAATACATTAGACTGCTGAAGGGGCAACTAGCTTGCAAGATTTGGCTTAGTCGCTTGGCTTTGATGTTGGTCTTCTAAAATGTAGATAGGAGAATCCGTAGTGCATCACACATACCGATCGCAAAGACCTACTTATGCTTAAAAGACTTCCTAGGGAGTAAAACTTTGCAGCATTGGCTGTTTTATTTATCGAGTCATAGATGGTAACCACAGAAAATATCGTTTCAGAACAGGTTGTCGGTAAAGTTTATTTGGTTGGAGCTGGTCCTGGAGATCCAGGGTTAATGACGCTCAAGGGCAAGGCACTTTTAGAGCATTGTGATGTTGTGCTCTACGATGCCTTGGTAAGCCCAGAAATTTTGGCGATGGTTAACCCGCGTGCTGAAAAGATTAATGCTGGGAAACGCCGTGGCAATCACTCTCTATTGCAGGCAGAGACGACCCAATTGATGATTGAAAAGGCACAGGAATTTGCGATCGTGGTGCGCCTTAAGGGCGGTGACCCCTTTATCTTTGGGCGTGGTGGTGAAGAGATGTCAGAGTTACGGGCGGCAGGAATTCCCGTTGAGGTTGTGCCTGGTATCACCTCTGGCATTGCTGCCCCAGCCTATGCAGGGATTCCCCTTACCCATCGGGACTATAGCTCGTCAGTGACATTTGTCACAGGACATGAATCTGCGGGGAAATATCGTCCTAATATCAATTGGGGAGCCGTGGCGCAAGGCTCAGAGACGATTGTGATCTATATGGGGTTGCACAATTTGGCTGAAATTGTCAACCAGTTGACCCATGCGGGGTTGCCGATCACAACACTGATCGCCCTGATTAGGCAAGGAACTCGTGCCGATCAGTCAGAATTAGTTGGTACACTAGGCGATATTGTCGAACAAGTCACTGAAACTGGCTTTGCCCCTCCCGCGATCGCCGTGATCGGTCGTATAGTTGCCTATCGACAGTGTTAAACTGGAATATTGTGAAAGATCTGAGGTTGACTGGCTCATGAGCACTGGTGAAGTCGAGGTAAAAATTACACCTACTACAGCTGTAAATACAAAACGGTTAGAGACACAAATCCAAGACATTTTGGAAGCCGTCCATGCGACGGAAGCTTTTATTGCTGGCATGGATTTTGTGGAATTTAGCGCTGACCAAAAAACGATTTTTGCTGTCGAGCGGTCATTGGGTATTATGGGGGCAACTTCAAAGCGTTTGCCCATCTCTTTTTTAGATAAATACCCCGCAATGAACTGGCGGCGCATTATTGGCATCGGCGAGAGCCTGACATTTGGCTATTTGGAAGTGGATTTACAAACCCTGTGGGAAATTACACAACAGGATCTTCCTACCCTAAAGAAATTGATCGAAACAGTACTTGAGGAGATTTCTACAGCGAGTTAAAGCTGTTCTCTATCCCTATATATCTGAATCCCTTTACGTGACATATATCTGAGCTGTTGGTCGTTAATGATGCCAGCATCGATCGGTCTTAGATTGGTGAAAAAATAGTGAATCAACCTTTGCTTCCGTAACGGCTGGGCAAGAAGAGCGTCTAGCACCAGTGTGGCAAATTTACCCTTCGTAACATATAATTTGCAAGCAGCTTATCAAGCATAGTTCTAGAAAATCAGTCTAAGAAATCAGCGCAAATTATGGCAGAGGTTACTTTTTTTAATGCCCTACGCGAGGCGATCGACGAAGAAATGGATCGCGATCCCACAGTTTACGTGATGGGTGAAGATGTAGGCAAGTACGGTGGTTCGTACAAAGTCACCAAAGACCTCTACAAAAAATATGGTGAGCTTAGGCTTTTAGATACGCCCATTTGCGAAAATAGCTTTACTGGTATGGCTGTCGGGTCGGCAATGACAGGCCTGCGCCCAATCATCGAGGGGATGAATATGGGTTTCTTACTGTTGGCGTTTAACCAAATTTCTAACAATGCGGGCATGTTGCGCTATACCTCAGGCGGCAATTTCAAAATCCCGATGGTAATTCGCGGACCTGGTGGGGTTGGCAAAAACCTTGGGGCAGAGCATTCGCAACGTCTAGAGGCTTACTTTCAAGCAGTTCCTGGGATCAAGATTGTCAGTTGCTCAACGCCCTACAATGCTAAGGGTTTGCTCAAGTCAGCAATTCGTAATGATAACCCTGTGCTCTTCTTTGAGCATGTTTTGCTTTACAACCTCAAGCAAGATTTACCTGATGAGGAGTATTTGGTTCCGCTGGACAAAGCTGAGATCGTTCGTCCCGGTAAAGATGTCACGATTCTTACCTACTCGCGGATGCGCTATCACGTAAACAAGGCGGTAGAAACCCTTGTCGCAAAGGGCTATGACCCTGAGGTGATCGATCTGATTTCGCTCAAGCCTTTGGATCTAGAGACAATCTCAACCTCACTGCGTAAAACCCATCATGTCGTGATTGTCGAAGAAGACATGCGTTGCGGCGGCATTGGCGCAGAAATCATCGCCTCGATCAATGACAACTTCTTTGATGAACTCGATGCACCTGTGGTGAGATTGGCATCTTTGGATGTCCCAACTCCCTATAACGGTACTCTTGAAAACCTCACAATCGTTCAACCTGCCGATATCATCCAAGCGGTTGAAAAATTGCTGGGATAAAGCCAAAAATCGTAAATGAGCAGGGGTAATGGAGACATACTCTTGGTAATTAGCAGTTAGCTTTCAAGAATCGCTAGCTGCTAATTGCTAACTGCCTCTTGCATAATGGATAACCAATAACTCTTCACTGGCGACTTAAATTTCATGGATTTCCAATCGGTCATTTTAGCTTTGCAAAAATACTGGAGCGATCGCGGTTGTCTGATCGCTCAACCCTACGACATCGAGAAAGGGGCGGGTACGATGAGTCCCCATACATTTTTGCGTGCGATCGGACCTGAGCCTTGGAATGTTGCCTATGTAGAGCCTTGCCGCCGTCCTACGGACGGTCGATATGGTGAAAATCCCAATCGACTCCAGCACTACTATCAATTTCAGGTGTTGCTAAAGCCTTCCCCCGATGACGTACTGCAACTGTATTTGGACAGTCTCAAGTTTTTGGGCATAGACCCCAACGACCACGATGTGCGGTTTGTCGAAGATGACTGGGAGTCTCCTACTTTAGGGGCTTGGGGTGTCGGCTGGGAAGTTTGGCTGGATGGGATGGAGGTCACCCAATTTACCTATTTTCAGCAAGTGGGTGGGTTAGATTGTCGCCCTGTCTCTGCGGAAATTACCTATGGTCTAGAACGCTTGGTGATGTATCTACAGGGAGTTAACTCCATTTTTGACATTACTTGGCAATCTCATCCGCAATTTGGCGACATCAAGTACAGGCAGGTACACCACCAAAACGAAGTCGAGCAAAGTGCCTATAACTTTGGCAAACTGGGGCAAGACTCAGATTTACTGTTTCGGTTGTTTGCGCAGTACGAACAGGAAGCTACTCAGCTAGTTGGTTCTGAACTCGTATTACCCGCCTTTGACTATGTGTTGAAGTGCTCGCATACCTTTAACTTGCTGGATGCAAGAGGGGTAATTTCGGTAACGGAAAGGGTGCGATATATTGCCCGTATTCGCAATCTTGCGCGACAGGTGGCTAAGTTATACCTTGCCCAGCGAGAAGGTATGGGCTTTCCTTTGGGTGCGGTTGTTTCCGTGTAATTGATCTCGATCACAAGCATGGTTGATCGAGATCACAGGTGATCGGTGAGTTTTATCACCTCGCGCGATCGCCAAGTACCGCATACTAATTTTCACTAGCGACGTATCTACAAATTTTTTTTCCCGCAGGGTGTGACCTGCGGGATTTTGCTTTTATTAAGGTCGTTTTCAGAATTGGTAGCGATCGCCTGTTTAGCGATGACAAACTAGGCTGCTTTGAAAGCGCTCAGTAAAAACTTGACTTTACTCAGCCAGCAGCAGATTAACCGATATCTCGCTCGGCTTGTCCGTGACTATACAAATTTTTCAAATCAGATCCCCCCATCAAATCTCCGTGATTTCAGCTTACCCATCAAAATCTAACTTCGTATCATCCTTACTTAGATCGTAATTTTAATCAGAAGCGATCGCAAAAACGAGCTGTTCTAATCGAGGGAATCTGTATAGGCTATATCTACTTTGCTGTGAGGGTTATGCTGCCAATCAACGTCGGGCATTCGTTCAAATGCTTGCCGTAGAGATACCTCCCATTGTTTGCGGATTTTGACCAAATAGGGATCTCCCAGCCTTAAGGTAAGACGGCGCTTGGTTTCAAAGGAATCGCGATCGTAGGCAATCAAGTTAATTGGGGGGCCTACCGAGATATTTGATTTCATGGTTGAGTCAATCGAAAGCAAAGCGCATTTGGCGGCTGCCTCGATCGAGGTTTCAAAGGTTAAGGTTCGATCTAAAATCGGCTTGCCATACTTGGTTTCGCCAATCTGCAAAAAGGGGGTTTCTTTGGTTGCCTGAATGAAATTCCCTTGGCTGTAAACCATATACAGTTCGGGTTCTTCACCTTGAATTTGACCGCCAAGCAACAGGTTGCATTGCGCATCGATGCCGTCTTTTTGTAACCAAGGACGATTTTGCTCTTGCATCGATCGCACCTTTGACCCGACATACTGAGCAATTTCATACATGGTAGGCAGGGTATGTAAGTTGCTTTCAGCTTGGGTTCTAAGATCTTTGTTGAGCAGGTTTAACACACCTTGCGTGATCGACAAATTGCCCGACGTGCAAAGAATCAGGACGCGCTCGTTTACCCAAGTAAAGTCAAACAACTTTTGGTAGGTAGACACATAGTCAACCCCTGCATTCGTGCGAGAGTCCGCTGCAATAACTAGACCAGAGCTAGTAATAATTCCAAGACAATAGGTCACAAAGTTGAGGTTGGGTAGGTGAATTTAGTGAAATCAGTCAAGTTGTTTCAATATTATCGGTTGCGAGAATATCCTCACCGCTTAGAATTAGAGTAAAACATTTGGAGAAACTACTGAATGCAACTTGTCGCACTTCAGAGCTTATTAGATAACGCTGCTTTTGCCATCTTATTTATTACCATGTTGGTCTACTGGGTCAGCGCGGCTTTCCCAAATATTCCCCATCTCCGTGCTTGCGGTACGGCTGGCATGGCGATCGCCAATTTAGCGATCGCGACGTTACTAGGAGCACGTTGGATTGAAGCAGGCTATTTCCCGCTCAGCAATCTCTATGAGTCCCTCTTCTTTTTGGCTTGGGGCATCACCACCATGCATATTATTGTCGAAAGCATGGGGCGCAAAAATATTCACGGCAAACACTTGATTGGGGCATTTACCTCCCCAGTGGCAATGGGCATTACTGCCTTCGCAGCCTTGACCTTACCAGAAAACATGCAAGCTGCCGAACCCCTCGTACCCGCACTCAAATCGAACTGGTTAATGATGCATGTTACGGTCATGCTCCTCAGCTATTCGGCTTTGATGGTGGGAAGTGTATTAGCGATCGCTTTCTTGATCGTCACGCGGGGCGAAAACATCGTGCTGAAAGGCAATTCCCTAGGCACAAATGGTGGCAGAAGTATCAAGGACATGAACACCTTGCCAACTGAGCCATTTATGGCGATCGCCTCATCAAATAACGGTTCTAACGCGATTAGTTCTGCTAGCACAGCGACATGGGTACTAGAAACTCCCACCAAAGCGAGACAACCCCTATCGATGCAAAGGCTAACCCTAGGCGAAACCCTCGATAATCTCAGCTATCGTACGATCGGTCTGGGTTTCCCTTTGTTAACCATTGGCATTATTGCTGGGGGCGTTTGGGCAAACGAAGCTTGGGGCTCTTACTGGAGTTGGGATCCTAAGGAAACTTGGTCGTTGATCACTTGGTTGGTATTTGCTGCCTATCTGCATACCCGCATTACCAAGGGATGGCAGGGACGTAAGCCTGCAATTCTCGCCAGTTTTGGCTTGGTCGTGGTCTGGACTTGCTACCTCGGTGTGAATCTATTGGGTAAGGGCTTACACAGTTATGGATGGTTTCTCTAGGGTTCTTGTGCAATTCGCTACGATTGCTCTCAGCCGCATGAAAATTTTTCAAATGCTTTACTATGATTGAATCGCTTTCAATGTAGCAACAATGAGTCAAGTCCTAACTTTAGAACTTAGTGATGATGACTACGCCGAGATCAAACTCAGATCTGAAATCGCAGGTGTCCCGATCGCGGAGTGGGCAATTGCTTCTCTCAAAAAATATACGCAGACGAGTAGTGCGCAACAAAAAACTAAAATCAGCAAAGACTTAGCCCGTCAACGTTTTCGCCGTCACGCTGGGGCAATATGTCTTGGCACTGCCACAGGTGCGGATAATGAAAGCATTGATGCTGACCTAGCTAAAGCCTATGGTTATGAAGTTGGAGAAATAGCCTAGTGTTGTTTCTCGATACGTCAGGCTTACTATGCTACGTCCACGCTAGTGAGCCACAACATGCGATCGCAGTTAATTTTTTCGACGATGCAAATACTTATCTAACCCATAGTTATATTCTGGCTGAATTTGTCGCGTTAGCTCAAGTGCGAAACTTTCCCCGTAGAGAGGCGCTTGCGTTCGCAACAGATTTACTAGAACATCCTGATATTAAAACAGTATGGGTAAAGAAGATTTACATCAAGAAGCGATTGACCTTTTGAGAAATCGTTTAGATAAAAACTATTCATTATGTGATGCAGTTAGTTTTGTCTTGATGCGATCCAAAGGTGTGATTAAGGCTCTGACTACAGATCGTCATTTTGAGCAGGAAGGCTTTGTGCGATTACTGACAGGCTAAGTCAGACAAGAATTTCAAGATTCCACCTTTCTACATACAGAGCCATTTAGTTACATTCTAGAAACAATGCTCAATGTAAACTTCTGGGAAAATCCTAGCCACGATCGCAAGTAAGAATAAACCATGTTGTTAGAAGTCCAAGATCTCACCGTTAGCTACAATGCCTCGTTACCTGCCGTCGATCGCGTTTGCTTGCAATTAGCAGCAGGGGAAAGTTTGGGACTTGTGGGGGAGAGTGGTTGTGGTAAGTCAACGATCGGGCGATCGCTGATTCAACTCCTGCCTGAGGGGACGCAAACTTCTGGCAAGATCAGCATCAACGGCGAAGAGCTTGGCGAGGAAAGCCTCGACCACCCCAGTATCAACTGGCGCGGCGAGCGCATTGCCCTAATTTTTCAAGATCCGATGACGCGGCTCAACCCCTTGATGACCGTTGAAGCCCATGGCATCGAAATGTTGCGATCGCACCTGCCCAAGATCTCCTATCAAGATGCCCAACAGCGCCTCAGCGACACACTCAGATCTGTGCGCATCGATCCCAGCCGAGCCAATCAATATCCCCACGAATTTAGTGGCGGCATGCGGCAAAGGGTAATGATTGCTTTGTCTCTATTGCTCGACCCAGTTTTGTTGGTGGCGGACGAACCCACGACCAGCCTCGATATCACGGTTGCAACGGAAATCTTGCAAGAGCTAACGGTTTTGCGCCATAACCGTTCTATGGGTCTATTGTTGATTACCCACGATTTGGGATTGGTTTCGCAATACTGCGATCGGATCGCGGTGATGTACGATGGCTCGATTGTAGAAACAGGCACGGTAGACCAAATCTTCCGCAATCCCAAGCATCCCTACACGCAAAGCTTGCTGCGATCGGTCATTCACTTCAAGGTAGACAACGAGCAAGAACCCGAAAGTTCCAAGCCCGAATCTCAAAAGACAGAATCTCAAAAATTAGAATCTTCGGAAGTCGAACCACAGCAAGATTCTCAAGCCGTTCCTCCTCCCGAAACGCACGAAGTTGTCCATGAGCCTACTAGCGAAGTTGCCCGTGAAGAACAGAACGAACCAAACGAAACTGGTAGCGAACTTATTGGTGAGGCACAAAATGAAATTCCCAAAGAATCGGGCAGTCTAACGATTTACAAATCGAACAACGCATTGATGGGTGAAGTCATCAGCCTTTCAGCTCCTACGAGAAAATCTTTGCTCAAGGTTCGCCAACTTACCAAGCATTACGTCACAGGTGGAAACTTTGTGGCGCGGTTGTTCGATCGCTCCGTAGGTCTAGTCAAAGCTGTAGATGGCATCGATCTCGATATCTTCCCTGGGGATATTTTTGGCATTATCGGAGAAAGTGGATCGGGCAAAAGCACCACAGGTAGAGCGATTTTGCAATTAATTCGTCCTGACTCTGGCTCTGTTTTAATGAATGGTGTGGAATTAACCAAATGCAAGGGTGAGGAATTGCGCCAGATGCGATCGCAGATGCAGATGATCTTCCAAGATCCGCGTGCCTGTCTCAATCCGCACATGAGTATTTTTAGAAGTGTGGCGGATCCGCTCTTGATACACAAACAAGTTAAGGATTTAGAAGCGGCAAAACCTCGCGTTCTCAAAATCCTAGAAAAAGTGGGATTGAACAGTCAGTTCGGCGATCGCTATCCCCAAGACCTCTCGGGCGGTCAATTGCAACGGGTGGCGATCGCCCGTGCTCTGATTACAAATCCTAAATTTCTGATTTGTGATGAGCCCGTTAGTATGCTCGATGCCAGCATTCAGGCGCAAGTGCTGCAACTGATGCTAGATCTCAAAAAAGAGTTTAATCTTACATACTTATTCATTACCCACGATCTGGCAGTGGCACAGTATTTTTGTACGCATATTGCCGTGATGCGGCGAGGCAAAATCGTCGAGCAAGGTACGACTTCTGAAGTTCTGGGGCATCCTCAGCACGAATATACCAAAGCCTTGCTCAGTTCCATCCCTCGCATTCCCGTTCTCAATTAGTTAATGCCTAACCCATCTCTAGATTCTCAATTTCTCCATCCCGATCGCCACAATCGTGAGACCCTGCGACAGTTAGGCTATGCCTTTGTAGACTTGATTACCGATGCGGTGATCGATCGACAGGATCGGGCATTTGTAAAAGATGAATCGCCATTCCAGATCGATATTCCTAACCACGGAACTGCATCGACAGATTTATTATTGGAATTGCGATCGCAAATTTTACCCCGTGCCTTAAATTTGCAGAATCCTCGGTACATGGGACATATGGACAGCGTGCCCTTAGCGATTACGATTTGGGCGGATGCGCTGACGGCGGCACTCAACAACAATATGCTCAGTCAGGAACTCGCGCCTGTATTTACACAGCTCGAAGCGCAATTGGTGACATGGTTCGGGAAATTATTTGGGCTAGGCGATCGCGCGTTTGGTACGCTCACCGCAGGCGGCAGCCTCGCCAATATTACGGCAATGCTCTTAGCAAGGAATGCCAAACAGCCTACGAGTCAAGACCTTGGGGTGAATTCCCGCACAAATCACAACCTTGTTGCTTTTGTCTCTGATGCTGCCCATACTTCCTTTGACAAAGCCATGAATGTGATCGGTTTGGGGCGAGAGAACTTAATTCGCGTCACGACCAACGATCGCGGCGAGATCGAACTTGAGGCATTGGAATCTGCGGTGCAACAAGCGATCGCTCAGGGAAAACAACCTTTCTTTATTGCGGCGATCGCGGGAACGACGGTTACGGGTGCGATCGATAATATTGCGGCTGTGGGTGCGATCGCGCGTCAATATGACTGCTGGTTCCACATTGATGCTGCCTATGGTGGCGCGGCGATTTTCTCACCGCAATGGAAGTATCTTTTAAATGGATGTGATGCCGCTGATTCGCTCACCTTCAATCCGCAAAAATGGATGTGGGTATCTCGCACCTGTGCCATGCTGCTGGTCAAGCAAAAGCAAGATCTCGTCAATGGGTTTAAGATGGAATTGCCCTATATGGCTGATAATTCCCTAAATTTTGGCAATATCAATTTGCAGGGAACCCGACGCACCGACAGTCTGAAGCTTTGGCTTGCCCTGCGATCGCTAGGTCTCAATGGCTATGCAGAATTGATCGATCGCTCCATGGCTCATGCCGTCGCATTCCGTCAATGGATTGATGCTTCTCAAGAAACGGAATTGGTTTGCGAACCGACGATAAATCTTGTTTGCTTTAAATCGCATAACCCTGCTATAAGTAGTGCCGCCCTACGTCAAAAATGGATTGATGCCGAAAAACTTTGGCTTTCTTTGCCTCTATGGAAAGGCGATCGAATTCTTAAAGCGGTGATTCTCCATCCCCATGCTACATGGTAAACCTCTATGAAAGTACCAGATTTGCCAGACAATGAAGCTTTGCGTATTGCCACACTGCGATCGCTCAACATTCTAGATACAAAGCCCGAAGAACGCTTTGACCGACTCACCAGATTAGCAAAGCGGCTATTTGGAGTCCCGATCGCTTTGGTCAGTCTAGTGGATACAAATCGCCAATGGTTTAAATCTTCCCAAGGTTTAGAAACAACCGAAACATCAAGAGAAGTATCCTTTTGTGCCCATACTATTCTAGGTGACGACGTTTTGATCGTGAATGATACTAAGCTTGATGAGCGCTTTTACGACAACCCTCTAGTTACAAATGAGCCAAAAATACGCTTCTATGCTGGAGTTCCGCTCGTCATCCCTAATGGTAGTAGGCTCGGTACGCTATGTTTGATCGACCAAGATCCACGGACACTGAGTGATGAGGATCTAGAACTACTGCGCGATCTAGGACATATCGCCGAACAAGAACTTGCTGCAGTTCAACTTGCAACAATGGATGAATTGACGCAATTGTCTAATCGGCGGGGATTTATAGCCTTGGCTCTTCATGCATTAAATCTGTGCAAACGGTTGCATAAGCCTGCCTCATTATTCTTTTTTGACTTAGATTTATTTAAAGAAATTAACGATCGCTACGGACATGCTGAAGGCGATCGCGCCTTGATTGGTTTCAGTAAAATCTTAAAAGAGGCCTTTCGTGAGTCGGATGTAATCGGTAGGCTGGGTGGGGATGAGTTTGCCGTGCTCTTAACCAATACCGATCTCACAGAGAGTCAACTGATTTTAAATCGCCTCGACCGCATCCGCGCAGACTTTAACAAACAGGAAGCGCGTGGTTACGATATTTGTTGCAGTGTCGGCGCGATCGAGTTTGATGCCAGCCGACATCAATCCATTGAGGATTTGTTACAAGAGGCAGACCAGCTCATGTACGTCCAAAAACAAACAAAGCGAACCAAAGCAGCATCTTGAAAATCGCTCTAAAACCTTCACTTCCTCAACTGTGAATGCGGGTTTGACTTCCAGACAGTTGCCATTGCAACATTTCCACACTAGTTGCGGGCTCAAAGCAGGTAAAGCCCTGACAGACTAGGGCAATGGTATCGGGTGAGGGTAAGTCGTCGGCAATTTTGAATAGGGTTAAGGGATGGTATTGCTGCTGTAATTGGGTGTATTGCTCAGCCCTAGTGCGGACTAAGGTATGGTTGCGAAACCAGTCGAGGGCAGTTAGCAGGCTCGGACAGGCAATCGGACTATTCACGATCGCTTGACCAAAGGTTTTTAAGGCAAATTCGGCTTTGTTTAGGTACTCAAGATTTTCTGTTAACAGAGCCAGGCGAATTAAATTGGCGATCGCGATGCCATTGGGCGATGGTGTGGCATTGTCTTGGTAGCTGCGTTCGCGCATTAACAATTCTTTGCTGCGATCGCTTGCGGTATTGAAGTATCCACCCGACTTGCGATCCCAAAAATAGCGATCGAATTCTGCTTGCAAATATTCGGCTTTTGCCAGATAGCGATCGCCTAGCTCAGGGCAAGCTTGCTGCAAATCGATCAGCGCTTTAATTAACAGTGCGTAGTCCTCTGACTGCGCCGATACCAGAGGGTGACCGTTATAGTTGAGCCGTTGCAGGCGATCGTCTACCCATTGGGTTTGCAAGATAAAGTCAGCGGCATTCACTGCTAATTGTTTGTAGAGATCTTGGCGAAATACGCGATAGGCAGTTGCCAAACCCGAAATCATCAGAGCGTTCCAAGCTACGATCATCTTGGTGTCGGTAACAGGTGGAACTCGTCCTGCCCACTCGATCGTTTTGACATCCTCTAAGCTGCGTGCCACTGGAAAAGCATCCGTAGGACGAGAATATTCCCCATAGCGACAACGAAACAGGCGTTCGAGACAGGTTTCCACCATCCCAGACAATTGTCCAGAATGACGACGCTGCAAAACATTTAAGCCCTCAAAGTTACCATTCGCTGTAATCGTAAAGGCTTCCATCAACGCTTGCAGTTCGGAGTCACTGAATAGCTTTCGCAACTCTCCATAGCTCCAAACCCAAAACTTTCCTTCTTTGCCCTCGCTGTCAGCATCTTGAGAGGCATAAAAATAGCCCTCCTCTGTCAACATTTCCCGTTGCAACCAAGTCGCTGTTTTTGCGATCGCTCGTTCTATGGCGGGTTCGTGCAAGCCCGAAGCCCATAGATTTGCCAAGTACTCCACGATCTGCCCGTTGTCATAGAGCATTTTCTCGAAATGGGGAACTGTCCAAGTAGGGTCAACGGTGTAGCGATGCCATCCCCCTGCGACGTGATCGAAAATGCCCCCCAAGGCGAGATCTAAGCCGCGTTGCCTTGCTTTGGCTTGAAGTTCGTCATTCAAGGCTTCAAATCGACTAGCTCTTAGTACCAAATCGGCATAGGGAATCATGGGGAAGCAAGTCCCCTGCGTACGGCTGACTACAACTTCGGCACATTTGGCAATTCCTGTAAATAGGGCATTGTCGTTGAGGGTCGGTACGGAACTCAGTTGATTTACGGCAGTGAGGTTACTGATAATTTGACCTTTAAAGGTTTGAATCTCTTGATACCGCCCTCGATAAATTTGGACGATCGACTGGAGAACCTTTAAAAATCCCGGTCTGCCGTAGCGAGGCTCGATCGGAAAGTATGTCCCACCAAAAAAAGGCACGAGATCGTCTGGAGCCAGAAACAAATTCAGCGGCCATCCCCCTTGTTCGCCCATGATCTGAATTGCTTGCATATAAATGCTGTCAAGGTCTGGACGTTCTTCGCGATCGACTTTGATCGCCACAAAATGAGCGTTCATATAATCGGCGATCATGCTGTCTGAAAATGCCTCATGCTCCATCACCGTACACCAGTGACAACTGGAGTAGCCAATCGAGAGAAAAATCGGCTTGTCCTGCGATCTCGCCTTCTCTAAAGCCCGATCGCCCCAAGGATACCAATCGATCGGGTTTTCAGCATGTTTGCGTAAATATAGGCTTTGAGATTGAGCGAGATGGTTGGGCATGACATGACCAAGTAGCGTTGCGATAAGGGTGAATTAAATATTGTTTTCTAAAAACTGCGTTGCAGCTCTTTTGAAAGGCCGCGCTAGGCACGGCTCAAATCCCGATCTGTGGCAATTTCCACGGAAATTGGGATAAGGATTGAGGATGAAAGGGGCGATCGCGCCTGAACCTAGAGGTTACATTAATTATTCATTATGCTAAATTTTCCGCATCAGAAATTCTCGGCAATGTTGGCAACCTCGTCTCTTTAGAGCGAGGTGGAA
>NZ_JAZBJZ010000101.1:0-19636 GCF_036349135.1 Tumidithrix elongata BACA0141 | reverse complement strand
CCTTTTTTCTTGATTTTTATTCTCTTTTGGGTTCTCATGAATAATGTAGGTTAGCCCAAAAGGCTTACTTCAGATCGTTCCGCCGACAAAATCCCGCGATCGGGACTGAAACGTTAGAGAATTCAGCTTTGAATAAATTCTAAGCTCAACGTTCCAAAGTTCGAGGTGCAAAGAGCCTTCAAGAACCTTATCTGTCTCAATCAGATGCTAAATGCCTTAAGAAAAAGCCTGTTTGGGAGCGATCGGAAGTTGGTTTAGAACTATCGAGGACATCCTGAAAGCGAGGACAAATTAAACTTTTTTTCTATTCTTCCCTGCGTAGAAGATACGGTATGCGATCGCCCTCTTTTCGTAGAATATCCCTCGTTTAAGAATAGCTCCAATTCCTTGATTAGTTGGGTTTTGCTCTTATTGCGATCGCTGATTTTCTCACCCCTATGTCTGCGAGGGTGTGTCAGCAATTCTTTCTCAGTCACGATGAGCTTAGTCGGCTGAAAAAATCGAAGTCTTGTGGCAATGCCTTGAGCACCTTCAAGAAGCAGATCCTGCACAAACCCTGCCTGAGATTCCTCCGCTTCCTGCGAAGTTTCAAATGCACCAAAGTAGTAAATACAGGCGGGCTGTGCCGTAAATATTTCCAGCCACCAACCTAATTCGTAGGGAGAACTGCTCAATGTATGTCGCTCCACAGTGTTTGATTTGAATCTGGCAATCACACACCCCCCTAAAACCTCTAATTCTTAGGCATGGGTAGGGCTTTTTTCGGCATCTTTTAAGGCGGCTCTAGCTTCAGCAACATTAGAGCTAAACAAGGTTGTCGCTCTAATCGTCACCTCTGGCAGCAGTTCTGCTACAACGCTCGGTGTTGCACTAGATGGTTCGAGAACGAGAAGTTCGCTACAAGCAATTCTGTCACTTAAAATCGCACCCGCAATCTCACTGGTGAAAGTTTCCAATTGTGCTTCTAAAGGAGCTTCAAAAAAGATGCGTTGAAGTGGAAAAATCACCCGCTCTAGATAAATATTGGAACCATGGGAAACTCTAGCAATTTCAACGTGTGGCGTGCAATTACTGTAATGACAAAGAACTCGATTCATAGGTTTCGTTAGCGATCGCCCCTCACAGGCCTGTTGGTTAAAAAATTGCTGTGTCAGTTGAATATCTCGATCGGAGCCTGAAAGAATCACGACAAAGCGTCCTTTCTCAATCGCCCCAACATATCTCAAAGGCTTCTCTTTGATAATCTCTTGTCTAATCTGGGTATCAGACGATCGCGGCGCAATCTCAGAACCAATGCTGATAATCGAAAGCTTATTTGCATCAAAGCCTGCATTTCCCAGATCTACGACAACGCTACAAGCATTGGCATAGTCCGAAAATGTGCCTACGATTATGTGCTTGTACCCCTTCATGAAGTTGCTCCTTGTGGTTGAACTGGGTTGAACCCTGCTCAAATGTGTATTTCTTAAGCTGTGGCAAGCTGCAATGGCTCTTCTTTCACCAGCCATGCTGCGGACTCATCGTCGAGCGCATGCCACTGTGGATCGCATGCATTGCCTTGATTCCACTGAAACAAAACTTGGCTAAATTCCGTACAAATTTGTCTGCGGGCATGATCGAGATCCTGCTCGATCCAAACTAAGCGATCGGGATCGAGTTGAAACTCCTGCACGATCCGAGTTGCCAACTGTTCCAATTTATAGGGAATAAACCAACCAATTTCACAATTTCGATCTGACACGACTACTACATGTTGTCCAGAAGGCAGGCGAAAAATGCGTAAATGGCATTGCAGTTGCCAAAGACCAAAGGTCTGTCCTAGAACATTGCACTGATAGGGGCGATCGACAATTTTCATGATTAGAATCTTTAGATGGGCAAGGTCGAGGGGGAGACGAGAAAGCAGCAATATAGTCAAGCCATGCGTAGGGACTGTTTTTTCTTTAAAAGATTAATATCTAATCTCAGGGAGATGGGTGTTAAAGCAGGTGGCTTTTCAAATAGCGGCATCTCTAACCAGCAAGTCCTACAGAACCAATATTCTTGATTTTGGCGAAAGTGCCTAAGCATTGAATCGGAGCAACAGGGGCAGGCGTTCATGGTTTTAAAAGGTAAATTAAAAAGAGAAGAGTAATTTAAGTCGAGGGCATGATTTGTCCTTCAAAGCTCTATAGGTTTGAATTTACTCGGAGATTCTGGAGAAAGTTTGGAGAAAGGCAGAAATCTGATAAAGTTTTTTTGCGAAACCTAAACCTCTTGGTATAAATGCTTATTCATCA
Source organism: Tumidithrix elongata BACA0141 (assembly GCF_036349135.1). Taxonomy (NCBI): domain Bacteria; kingdom Bacillati; phylum Cyanobacteriota; class Cyanophyceae; order Pseudanabaenales; family Pseudanabaenaceae; genus Tumidithrix; species Tumidithrix elongata. The sequence goes on along the minus strand of NZ_JAZBJZ010000101.1, from coordinate 17,357 downwards.
ACACAGGCTTGATGGTTTCGATGGGAATCACTGCGATAAAGACTCTATATTTTATTGGTTGCCAATTTCATAGCAACGGGTCTATAGCAATCGAAAATGATATAAGAGAGATTCTTTCTTCTACATAAAATCGTAGGGGCAACTCATGTGCCCCTGCACTCAAATAATTTGTGATTGCTATAGTTCGAGATATTTACCATTTCAATGCTTGAGAAATCTGTTGGACAAGCATAACGGGGAGAAACGGTTTAGAAATCGTCAGCACTACCCCTAGTTCTGGTAAAAGATCGGGGTTGGGGATATAGCTGTTTGCGGTTAATAGCACCACAGGAATGGGGGGAGTTTTGGGTTCTGAGCGCAGGTACTGTAAAAAAGTAAATCCATCCATCTCAGGCATCATTACGTCTAGAACGATCGCATCTGGTTTTTCTTTTCGGGCCTGCTCTAACGCTTCTTTACCTGATGCTGCCTTTAAAACTTCCCATCCTCCTAATTTTTGCAAACAGGCTGCCAAAACTTCGAGGATTGAAGCATCGTCATCAACGATTAAAATTCGCTTGGTGGTCACGTTTACAGTTCGCTTAGTGGTCACTTTAACAATCAACTTGGTGGTCATATCAACCACCTCCAATTTTATTTCTAAACTATCCGAGCTCTCTGTTTCACTTTGACGCAATACTAGACACAAGGTCGATCGCAAGAATTACCCAAATAGAGGCTTCAGCGAATAGTCTCCATCTTTTGAAACGTCGCTCAGTCTGTCAGCATTTTCTCGCAAAACATGGAGGATGCTGCCACGTACTACAACTTCTAAATATAAACGCTCTGCCAAAGGAGACTTATACGAACTTTTTTGTTTGTAAAGTGGGGCTGATTGTCCTTCGCCTTCGTTGAGGTTGGAAGTTTGACTCAAAATCCGATCGACGAGCTTTTGCCTAAATTCATGGGTCGAAAAGACAACCCGATAGGGATGCTCTGGATAATCTTCCAAGACATCTTTAATGACTGTTGGCAGGGTGACGTTAACAAACTCGTGTGGCATTTTTACCTCTAATTCAAAATCGTTGACTACAAGAAAAGCATTGATTTTTGCAGCGATCGCCGATCGATTCGCCAATAGGGGTAGATGTAGCTTGCAGCTTTATGCGTACTACGCTCTAAATAACTGAAAACTCAGTTAAGGTCTTTAGGTTATGTAAAAAAGATGGAGAAAGTTTGGAGAAACCGCACGATTTCTTAAGCAATTGTTAAATTGTTTGCAGTTTTGTTACAGGCAAAAGGCGATGAAATGGATCTAAAAAGATCGCTATTCCCTGGTTCTCATTTTCTATAGTTGGCTCCAGCCCAGCAATCGATCGACATCTTTGGCGATCTGGAGCGGATCGAAAGGCTTAATAATTAACCCTTCTACACCAAGATGCTTATATTGCAATTGCTCGTTGGGTTGCACTTTTGCCGTCAGAAAAATCACAGGAATCGATGCTGTCAGTGGGTTACTCTGAAGTTGTTGTAGCGTTTCTAACCCGTCCATCCCCGGCATTGAGACATCTAGCAAAATGGCATCGGGGCGATCGCTTACGGCTTTTTGAATTGCTTCTAGACCCGATGCCGCCGTAATCGCTTTCCACTTTGCAAGTTTTACCAAACAGGCACGCACGACCTCTCGAATGCGCTCTTCATCATCTACAACTAATATTAACTTAGCCATCATCGCCAACCATTGCTGGAAATAAAGCCAGCAATTCAATTCCCTTCGATTATTTTCTCACTTTTAATGGCGATCGCATTGAGATCGATCGATGACTTTGCAAAATATCGAGCGGTAGCTTGGTGGCAAACTTAGGGTCTGATTATATTTAGCCAATTCCGTAAATGCGATCGCGTCCTAACCTCTTGGCTTCATATAGGGCATGATCGGCAAAGCCAACCAAAATCATCGGATCGTCTTGGGCGACAGGAATTAGACAGGAAATACCGCAACTGATAGTGACAAAATTACTGACAGCAGACCCTTCATGGACAATTTGTAATGCTTTGATGTCATCGCAAATTTGTTTGGCAATATAGCGAGCGCCATCAATATCCGTATTTGGCAAAATAATTGCAAATTCCTCACCACCAAAGCGGGCAGCAAAGTCTGCTGGGCGTTGTAGCGTTAGGTCGATCGCACTGGCAACGCGCTTTAAGCATAGATCGCCAGCAAGATGACCGTATATATCGTTGTATGCCTTAAAAAAATCAATATCGCAAATAAGCACAGATAAGACTTGCTGTTCGCGTGCTAGCCGATGCCACTCGTATGCCAAACGGTGATCGAAGCAACGCCGATTATGAATCTGAGTGAGGTGATCGTAATTGCAGAGGCGATTTAGTTCTTGATTGGCTTGCTGTAACTGGGCGTAGAGTGCTGACGGTTCTAGGATGCTCTCTAAGAGAAAGCCTGAAAAAATTACATATTGCGGTACGTCATGGGTGTCAAGCAGTAACGTTTCTGTCCAGTTTATTTTGACGCGATCGCCTGTGCTGCCTTGCCAATGGTTTGTAGAGTGATAGGGGAAATCGTGGGCATCGAGAGAGGCAAACCGTACCCGTGCAATCTCAGCTTCTTCCGCAGGGAGCAACTTTTCCCAAAATATGCAACCCTGTACTTCTGTAGAGGAATACTGGGCGATCGCTTCGCAGGCAGGATTGAAAAAGATAATGCGTCCCTGCAAGTCAACCACCATCACCAACGTACCAACGCTCTCTAAAACTTTGAACGCAAGAGAATTGCTTAGCAAAGGAGGCATGACCTGTGACTGCTTGGAGGAACGGGGATTGATTATAGTTTGCAACGCAGATACCCTCTAAAGCCTATGTATATTGACTGGAGAAATCTTTAATGCTCGAACAGTTACCAAGGTTAAATGAATGGGAGCAGTCAAATCATGCGATCGATCGTGTAAATTTTGGCCCTCGCACCATTGCGCACACAACCTAGAAATGAATAGTCTATTCTCTAGATTAGAAAAAAAATCTGGAGAAAATCTGGAGAAAATCCAGCATATATATAAAAAATATGTTTGAGCGATCGCACCTTTGCTTTCCTAAGTCCAACCGAGTAAATGGCTAATCTCCTTTGCAATCTCGACTGGATTGAAGGGCTTAATAATGAGACCCGCAATACCGAGTTGTTGGTACAGTAATTTTTCATTGGGTTGAACTTTGGCTGTGAGGAAAATCACGGGAATTGATACAGTTCTTGGGTGACCCTGAAGTTGTTGCAACATTTCTAACCCATTCATGTTTGGCATCGAGACATCTAACAAAATGGCATGGGGTTGCCACTCTAACGCTTTTTGGATTGCCTCCATTGCTGTGGCAACAGCAATGACTTCCCATTTTGCCAATTTGGTCAGACACATGCTCACGACTTCTCGAATGCGTTCTTCGTCATCTACGATCAGAATCTTTTTAACGGTCATAGCGTTCTATCGATCCGCTGAATTGTTAATCGACATCGATTAGATCGATATCGACCGTCAGTTGGGATGGCTGACAGCACTTGATTTCTAAATTTGTTACCGTAGCGCCCTCGTGAATGAGATCCTCAATGTATCCTCCTTGAAGATTTCGGGCTTCGCGATCGCTAATAAAAGGGCCAAAATAATAAATACATATCGGACTTGCCGTGATAATTTTTACCCACCAAGCCAGCCCCAATCGATTTAAAAATGATGTAAAAACACTTTTAGTAGGTTCCCAGAAATTCCCAATCCAATCTTTATAAGCCATCTCCCTTCGACTCCTGCTTAAGTCGTTAACTCTATTTAACGTAACTTAGTGAAGTTTTATTCCTGGATTAATTTGATTGATTACGTTACAAAACATGACAAAGCAGGTATGTCGTTGTAAAAATCTAAAAAAATTTCCCATAGGAGTTATAGCACTATCCGAAACAGGCATGCGATCGATCGCACGAATCACATCTTTAGGCACATTCATGCCTATGCATTTCACCATCGAGAAATGATTAATCTATATTTTGATATTAGCTGACAAAGATGGAGAAAGTCTGGAGAAATGTCTTGATGCAACTACGATCGCATGGGTAAGGCTACAAAAAAGGTGCTGCCTTGCGTCCAAACGCTCTCTGCCCAAATGTGACCGCCATGCTGCTGCACGATCGATTTACAAATCGCTAGTCCTAGCCCCGTACCACCGCGATCGCGAGAATCAGAGGCATCTACCTGTTGAAAGCGACCGAAAATGATTTCGAGCTTATCCGCAGGAATACCCCGTCCCCGATCCTTTACGGAAAAGAGAATATAAGGAAGTGGAAGGATGGGATTCCGAACTTCCGCACGCTCTTCATTCCCCTCTTCATTCTCGACCTCATTGACAACTTCAGCAGAGATCGTCACGAAACTGCCTGCGGGTGAGAACTTAATTGCATTGCTGAGCAGATTGGTAAATGTTTGAATAATCTGATCGGGCGACACCCAAATTTGAATGGACTGGGTATGCATTTTCATTTCTAGGCGCACTCCTGCTTCTTGGGCGCTGCTTTCCATAATTTCTAGCGATCGCCGCATCAAGTCTACGGCATCACAACATTCTCGTAGGAGCGAAATTTTGCCCATCTCTAATTTCTCTAGATCGAGCATATCGTTTACGAGTCGAACTAACCGCTCTGTATCGATCGCAGCAATCTCAATCATTCGTCTCATGGCTTCGGGGTCGTCGTCCATTACCCCCGTCACTAGTAGCCCCAGCGAACCGCGTATGGAAGTTAAGGGTGTTCGCAGTTCGTGGCTGACAATGGAAATAAACTCATCTTTTAGTTTTTCTACAGCTTGTCGTTGTGTAATGTCTTCCCCAATTCCCGTAACGCCAATCACTTCACCCTTGGGGTTTCGCAATAGGGTATTACTCCAGTTAATAATGATTTCTTTCCCAGCCTTGGTTAAAATCTGCCCTTGGAAGGAAGGATAGGTTTCCTGCTGGAGATTTTCTTGAAGCCTCTGACGCTGCTCTTGGACGCGCTCAGAGGGCACAAAAAAGTCAAACCAGTTTTGCCCGAGCACTTCACTCTCTGTATAGCCTGTCAGTTTCAAAAAGAAAGGATTGACCGCGTTGATAATCCCCGTCGTGTCGGAACTCACAACGGCAAGGTTGGTGCTTTCAAACAGCGATCGCCAACGTCGTTCCGATTCGCGGGTCATCGCTTCTGCCTGCTGGCGTTCTTGGAGTTCGCGACGCAGTTGCTCGTAAAGCTCAGATTGGTTGATTGCGATCGCCAATTGATTGGAAATTTGTTTGACTAGGTCGATCTCAACCTCTTGCCAGTGACGAGGGGCATCGCATTGATGAATGCATAACAAGCCCCATAAACCCTCTCCATTTAGCAATGGCACAATCAGATTGGCGCGAATCTGGAACCTTGCCAAAACGTCTCGATGGCAGTCCAGCAATCCCGCATTGTAGATGTCGCCTACAGCTTGAATTCTACCCTGCTGGTAATGGATGGCATACTGTTCGCCAAAGCAATGATCGTGAATTCTAATCGCCAAAGCAGAGTCAAATCCCTCCAAAACAGATTCAGCAACAAACTCCCCATCGTCAAAATGAGACTCGGGATAGAATTTAAAGATTCCGACCCGATCGGCATGCATAAACCTGCGAATTTCTTCCACCGCAGTCTCGAAAACTGTATAGAGGTCGAGGGATTGACGAATGCGTTGGCTAATCTCAAGCAAGAGAGATTCTCGCTCAGCCTGTTGCCTAATCAAGGCTTCTGCCTGTTTGCGATCGCTAATATCGTTGTTGATCTGCAAAACTTTGATCGGTCGATCTAATTCGTCTGTCTGCAACACCCAGCGGCTGTCCACCGTAATCGTCGAGCCATTGCGGCAGGTCTTAATCAGTTCGCCTTCCCAATATCCTTGCTCTAAGAGTTCGGCTTTAATCTCGGCAAGGGAAAGGTTGGGAAATTGGGTTTGGAGGAGCCCATGGACATCTTTACCTAGCGCTTCTGATTTCATCCAGCCATACATAAACTCCGCACCTTCATTCCAGAACGTGATTTTATCGTTCATGTCGTAGGTGATAATGGTGTCGTGGGCGAGATCTAATAGTTGTGCCTGCTCTTGCAAGATAATTTGGGAATGCTGTTGATCGATCAGGGTTTCTAGTAAGCGATCGTTCACTTGGGCAAGTTCGGCAGTACGCTCTGCCACCCGTTGCTCCAAGTCAATATTCAATTGTTGCAAAGCTTGCTCTGCCTGCTTGCGCTGGGCGAGTTCTGCCTTTGCTTGCTCAAACAAATCTGATTGTTGAATGGCAATACTCACTTGGGCTGCGAGCTGCCATAGCAGCTCGATCTCAGAGGCTTGCCATTCGCGAGGTGTCGAACAGTGATGGGCAGCTAATAAACCCCATAATTCATCACCTTTAAGAATGGGAACCACTAAATTCGCCCTGACCTGAAAACTGATTAGGCGTTCGAGATGGCAGGAGGCGAGTCCAGAATTATAGATGTCAGACTTTGCGGTTATGAGACCCTGCCGAAAAGAATCAACGTAGGTGTCACCAAAGCAAGGATCGTCAATCTGAGTCGATAGGATGGGGCTCCAGCCTTCTTCGACGGACTCCACCACAACCGTACCACCCCAATTGGCAGAAAATTGGAAGACGATCACGCGCTCGGTTTGCAGATACTGTCGAACTTCATCTACGGTCGTTTGGAGAATATCTTGCAAATTTAGCGATCGCCGAATGCCCTGTGTCATCTCCATAATCAGGTGCTGTTGTTCGACCTGCTGAATTAGGAGAACCTGTGCTTGTTCGCGTTCCTTCAATGCCGCTTTCTGTTCGCTAATGTCATAGTTCGTCCCAATCATGCGTAGCGCTTTACCCTCGGCATTGCGTTGCAGAAAGGCATTGGCTTTGAGCGTGCGAATCGCTCCATCAGGACGTACAATTCTAAATTCAGGATCGTAGCTCTTTTCACCAAGAATCGCCCGTTGAATCGCAGCATTGGCGATCGCGCGATCCTCGGGATGGACTCCATTTACCCATGCTTGGTACGCACCAGCGAAGTCCGATCGCTCGATGCCATAAATTTCGTACATGCGATCGTCCCAAATCAGGCGATCGTTGACAATATCCCAATCCCAAACGCCAATCTGGGCAGATTCTAAGGCTAACCGTAGCTGTTCCTCTCTCTGACTCAAAATTTCTAGGGTCTGATTGGCTTGAATTTTCAGGTCTGCGACTTGACGGAGGAGTTCCACCTGTTTGAAGGCTCTATCCAAGGCTTGACGCAACTTCCCAGACGTTATGGTTGACTTATTCAGAAATTGTTGCGCGTTCTGTTGGGTCAACTGCCCTGCCAGTTCCTCATTCGCCTGCCCTGTGAGAAAAACGACAGGTAGATCTATTTTTGGGGTTTGCTGTTGTAAAGTTTGGATAAATTCCAGCCCATTTATATCTGGAAGTAAATAGTCCAACAAAATCGCATCAGGCTGAAATAGGCGATATTGTTCTAGTCCCTCTTCTCCTGTTTCCGCTTCTAACACAGTGTAGGTGTAGCGATCGTCTTGCTGTAGATAGCGACGCAGCATTTCTCTATCTTCTGGGCTGTCTTCCACGATCAGAACGGTACGTGATGCTTTAATCATGGCTATCCTTTCCTTCAGTATTACTGTAGTTGCTCGATGAGGGCTGTTCCATGAGCGTTGACATCAATTGCTGACGTCGAATCTGTCCTGGTTCTAGACGATTGAGCACGCGAGCGATTAACTCTGGCTCTAGAATGGGTTTGCGAATGTAATCATCTCCTCCTACGGCAAATGCGCGGACAATGGTTTCTGCTTCATGGTGTGCTGTGAGGAACAAAATCGGCAAGTTGCCCCATTTGGCATCATTGCGCACGACTTGACAAAGGTCGATGCCACTATACCTTGGCATTTCTATATCTAAAATTAGCAGATCGGGAATCGTGCTGGTCAGAACTTCCCAAAAACGGGCTGGATCGGACAGAAACGTTACCTGCAATCCCCAAGGTGAGAGCAAAACTGATAACCGATGCCCGATCGCTAGATCGTCATCCACAATCATCACCTTGCCCATCATGGTGCGATCGCTCGGGCGAACCTTTGCCTGAACCTGCCTAAGCGACGTTTGAATCGCCCCAAAAATTGGATCTAAGGCAATGGGCTTTTGCAGAAATGCCTGTGCGCCCAAACGCGCCGCTGCCACCCGATCGGATAGACTATCTCGCCCAGTAAAAACGAGTACAGGAATCTGAGGGTGTTTTTGCTGTAGGGTTCCCAGCCAAGTCAACCCATCTTCCTTGCCATCCCCAAAGGTTAAATCCAGCAAGATCGCATCGGGTAAATTGCATTCCAGTGCTTGTTGGGCGATCGCTAAATTTGCTGCCACTTCAATCTGAAGCGATCGCGAACTCGCCTCGGTCTTTAACCTTGCCGTTAAGAGATCGTCATCATCCACAACCAGCACCAAGGGAATGTCTTGACGGCTCGATCCTTGGTCTCCCCCATCGTGGGAAGGCGGATCGAAAACGGGTTCTTGCTGGAGTTCCTGCTTTAGCTTCGCAACCAATAGAGACATCTGCTCGATCTCTGGTACGCATAAATGGAGATCGGAACCCAACAAATCTTCAATCTGTCTCGCCAATACCGACCCCTGTGGGAAACCATAGACCCCTAACGACCCGATCAATTTATGCACGGTCTGTTTTGCCGATTGCCATAGATCAGTTGTCAAATTCCCTTGCTGTAATGCTGCGATCGCCCGATCTAGGAGGTCAATCTGTTCGCCAAAGGAATCCTTAAACTGCTCCCAAAGCTCTAGCATCATGGCATGAGCCGCGATCGCGTCATCCAATTCCTTCTTGGTTTGTCGCTCCTCTATCGTCTCTTGTAGTGAGTGCAGTGGTGGGTGCAGCGCTGCAAGCTCCTCCTGTTTGGATGAAGAGGATGGAGGTAGATTTGCCTCTAGGGGTCGGAGGCGATACCCAAAGCCATACATCGTCTCAATCAAATCTTGGATCGCTCCAGCAGCCTTTAACTTTTGCCGAATCGCTTTAACATGGCTACTGATCGCGCTTTCAGTTGGGGTCTCCTCCATTTCCCAGAGGCGATCGATCAGGGCGGCTCGGCTAAAAATTCGGTGGGGATTTAGCAAAAGTAGCTCTAAAATTCCATACTCCTTTGGCGTTAGGCGTAATACTTGCTCTTTATAGCGAATCTCATTTGCCCCACTGTCAAGCTGCAAGTTTTCCCAAGTTACGATTGAGGAGGTCGTTGTTTTGCCCCGTCGCAGTAAAGCTCTGATTCTTGCCAGTAGTTCTGGTAGATTGAACGGCTTGACCATATAATCATCCGCCCCAGCATCTAGACCCATAATGCGATCGCTGACCCCATCCTTTCCGGTTAGCAACAAAATCGGGGTCTGACAGCCCTGTGTCCGCAGCCGTTTGCAAACGCCAATCCCGTCCATTTCGGGAATGCCCACATCCAGAACGATTAGATCGTATTCAAACTGTTCTGCTAAACCTATTGCCGAACGCCCATCGAGCGCTACCTCGACACTATAGTGTCGAGTAGCTAGTGCATTTTCAAGCATTTTGCGCGTTGCTCGATCGTCTTCAACCAATAAAATTTTCACAGTAATGTTAGGTTGCCCTGAGCAAATAGGCGTACGTTACTTCAAATCATCGTAACAGAAGTAGAAACTACCTTCCCATTGGGAACTTAACCTGTAAAGGCTTTACGAGGGCGAGTTCGGCAATCATTTGAGCCTGTAGGTGACCATTCGTTGCCAAAATTCTGCCCGATTTGAGTACGGGTTCGCTGCCATCATAGGCTGTCACCTTGCCACCCGCTTCTCTCACTAAGACGACACCTGCGGCTAAATCCCATACCGATAAACCGCGTTCCCAATAGCCATCCAAGCGTCCACTGGCAACATAGGCTAGGTCTAAAGAAGCCGCTCCACCTCGACGCACGCCATGGGTTAAATGGGTAAAGTGGCAAAATTCCGCATAGTTGTTGTCATCTGTGCGGGTGCGGTCATAGGCAAAGCCCGACACTAACAGGCTATGACTCAGTTCTGTCGTACTAGAAACGCGAATTGGACGGCGATCGCAGGTTGCGCCCAGTCCAGTTGCCGCCCGAAATAATTCATCGTGGAAGGGATCGTAAATTGCCCCCACAGCGGGTATGCCATCGATCAGCAAGCCTACGGAGACCGCCGAGAAAGGGTATTGGTGGGTAAAATTTGTGGTGCCATCTAGCGGGTCAACTGCCCATAGATATCGACTGTCTGGATTGCCGATCGCGCCAGATTCTTCCGCCAAAATGCCGTGATCGGGGAAATGACGTTTGAGTACGCTTAAAACGGCAACTTCGGCTTGTTTGTCCGCGATCGTCACCAAATCTCCTGGTTGCTTTTCTTCGATTTCCTTCAGCTTGCCCCAAAACGACTTAAGCACCGCACCACCTGCACAGGCAGCTTCTGTAGCGATATCTAAAAAAATTTGCAAGCGATCGCTATTCCCAGAGTTCATAATTTCGCAACCATAAATGTTAAAACAATCTACTTGAATATTACACAGAGCCTCGGTTAAATCAGAAACCAAATCAGCAGAAATCAGCATTTGGGTGAGTTGACGAAAGGGATGAATTGCAGGATTATCTATGGCTGTTAGGTGAAGAATGTAGCGTTAAAATTTTGCCTGCAAATTTTGTCTGAATTTTTTATGGGTTTTTGGAAGTGCTTCGCTGCTTCCTTCCCCAACAATCGTCGCATTCTTAGGGTCAACGTGTTATTTGAGAATCAAAAAACCAAACTAGGGACAAAGAGCGCTCTTTGCCTGTCAGGACTTATTGCTACATTTATTTCCTTGGCAAATATCCCCACCGCTTTTGCAAGTGCTGCTGTAACCTCTAACGATCCCCCTATCGATCAAGATGCAGAGGCATTATGCGGCAAACCTGTCCTTGCCGACTTAAAACAACATAAAGTGCAGTCAGGCGAAACTTTAGAAAGCATCGCCAAAAAATACGAACTGACCACGGCTACGCTGATGGGACTAAATCCCAGCGTTCGGGACGGCAGCGTACAGGTTGGTCAAACCATTGCAATTCCCTCCATGGACGGGCTCTCCTATCGATTTGGAAATGAGGAAACCTATAAAACCGTTGCCAAAAAATTTGGTTTGAGGGCTGATGTCCTCTTTGAACACAATGGTTGCCAAAATCACCCCAAGGTTGTGTTTGTCCCTGGTGCAGTTTGGAAGCCCGATCCAGTCGCGCTACCAAACTATATTGCCAAAGGCGATGGGATTATTATGGATACAGGTGGTTATCCACTTCCCTATCCTGTACCTGTGACCTCAGTCTATGGCTGGCGGACAAACCCCGTAACAGGTGAATGGACGTTTCATAGTGGCATCGACTTAGGTGCGCCGATGGGAACGCCCGTACTAGCTGCAACATCAGGCAGAATCGAGTTTGCGGGTTGGGCAGGTGGTTACGGCAATATGGTGGAAATTATTCAGGGCTCCTCAGGGACTCGCTACGCTCACCTTGCTGCCATTTATGTGTCTGAGGGACAAAATGTGGCGAGAGGTCAGCAAATCGGTATTGTGGGCTCTACAGGTCGCTCCACAGGACCGCACTTACATTTTGAAATCCTTGCACCTACGGCTGATGGTTGGGTAGCCTTCGATCCTGCGCCTTATCTCAACCGACTGGCTTCAGTAATTCGCGATATTGTGACGCTATAGGCTTGCGAATCATAGCTTTGTAAACTTGTGTAAACAAACCCAAGTATCAACTTACAGTTGTCGAGACAGTTCGATAGCATTTTTCTGAATACCCATGGTTTAGATAAATTCAGAGTTGGATACTTAAAAAATTATGAGCGTAAGCATTGTGGCAACAGCCGCCTATGGTGTCTTGGCGATCGCTGGTGGCATCTTTGGCTATGTCAAAAGTCAAAGCAAAGTCTCGATGATTTCAGGCAGCATCAGTGGGGTGGGACTGCTTGTCGCTGCGGCATTGCAATGGCAGGGCCAAGGCTGGGCAAAGTTTTTGGGTCTTGCGATCGCGGCGTTGCTCGTGCTTGTGTTTGCTCTGCGTTTGGTGAAAACGCGCAAGTTTATGCCAGCGGGAGTCATGATCATGGCTGGTTTGGCGGCGATCGCGGCAATGCTCTTGCCCACCTAAACTTCAGCAAATTTGTAGGTAGAGATTACCTGAAAGAAGGTTTTTTTAGACAAAATTCCTTAGGCTGTTACATACAAAACAAAAATGTTAAGAAGTGTTATGAAAAAAAGCTCCTGTACAACGCAATGTATCAAAATACTCATGTGATTATTGATTTGTAAAACTGAATCTCCGTAGTAGAGATTTATCCCTTTGGGGTAATTCTTGTCTATGAAGGCTCATCACATTAACTAACTGGTTTTCATTCTCAATTTTTAGATTGGAGGAAATAATTAAATGAGTGTAGTCACGAAATCTATCGTGAATGCTGATGCTGAAGCTCGTTACCTCAGCCCCGGCGAACTAGATCGCATCAAAGGATTTGTTGCCTCAGGTGCACGTCGTCTGCGCATTGCTCAAACCCTAAGCGAATCACGCGATCGCATTGTTAAGCAAGCTGGCGATCAACTGTTCCAAAAGCGCCCTGACCTTGTTTCTCCCGGTGGCAGTGCCTATGGCGAAGAAATGACAGCTGCTTGCCTCAGAGACTTAGACTACTACCTACGACTCGTTACCTACGGAATCGTTGCAGGTGATGTCACCCCAATCGAAGAAATTGGTTTGGTGGGTGCTAAGGAAATGTACAAGTCTTTGGATGTCCCCCTTTCTGGACTAGCTGAAGGTTTCCGCGGTTTGAAGAGTGTAGCTTCTGGTTTGTTGTCTGGTGAAGATGCTGCTGAAGCTGGTTTTTACTTTGACTATCTCATCGGCGCGCTGTAATAGTTTCCCAAAACCATTCAACTCTTTGACACAACTTACTAACTAAATTAGAAGATATATCAAAAATGCAAGACGCTATTACCTCTGTTATCAACTCTTCTGACGTTCAAGGTAAGTACTTGGACTCTGCTGCTCTCGAAAGACTAAAAGGCTACTTTGCAACTGGCGAACTTCGCGTTCGTGCTTCTGCAACCATCAGCACCAACTCTTCCACCATCATCAAGGAAGCTGTTGCTAAGTCTATGTTGTACACCGATGTTACCCGTCCCGGTGGCAACATGTACACCACCCGTCGTTATGCAGCTTGCATCCGCGACCTAGACTACTACCTCCGCTATGCTACCTATGCCATGCTAGCTGGCGACGCTTCCATCCTAGATGAGCGCGTACTCAACGGTCTCAAAGAAACCTACAGCTCTTTGGGCGTCCCTGTTGTTACCACAATCCAAGCTATTCAAGCTATCAAAGAAGTAGCTGCTAGCTTGATTGGTTCAGAAGCTGGTAAAGAACTTGGTGTTTACCTCGACTACATCAGCTCTGGTTTGAGCTAATTTTTTCGGGCTAACAGTAAGGGCGGTGGAATTACAAAGCTTATGTTAAGGTGTTGCAGGCTAAATTATTTGGCTTCAATGTTTTAACCTAGGGTTTCTGGTTCCCCGCCTAATTTGTGAAGGTAGCTCAATCGGCTCCTATAGCTAGATATGTTTATATAACTAGACATTAAGGGCAGTAATTTTTTTGAGAATTTGATATTAATTTTTAATCAACTCTAAAGGAGAGTACCGCTATGCGGATGTTTAAGATCACAGCTTGTGTCCCAAGTCAAACCCGCATTCGCACCCAACGCGAATTACAAAACACCTTTTTTACTAAGCTAGTACCTTTTGACAATTGGTTTGCCGAGCAGCAACGCATCATGAAAATGGGTGGAAAAATTGTCCAAGTCCGTCTAGCTACTGGAAAATCTGGCACAAATACTGGTCTACAATAATCTTTTGCATTTTCTACATTCTATTTCCCTCATACATCTGGTCACATTGCTTACTGTGTAGGCTTGGTGGGTAAATAGGTTATATATCCTTTTGAGCGATCCTTAAAAATCGCTCTTTAGGCATATCTACTTATTGTGTAGCCATGATACATTTTAGTTATTCTTAAACTATTATTACGTTAGACATAACCTTGTGCTGGATATGTGCATACCTAAAGTTTAAGTTCCAACGACAACCTAGTCATGGCTGACCAAGAGGAGTAAAACACATGAGCGATTTATCCATCGAAAAGCAATTTGTGCACACCATGTTTTGCCAGCAAGTTCAAGATCTAGATCTAGACTCAGCGAAAAAATTACTGACCGATCTTCACTTACTCTATCTTGGGCAGCAAAGTATGTTTGCCAAGATGGCAAAACAAGATATGAAAGATATGTTTCGGGGGATCTAAAGCTATTCAATAGCTTTTGGCTTTGAGGCTACATTGAATCTGTATATAAATAGGGGCAACTTGTGAGTCGCCCCTATTTGATTAAAAGCTTTTAACTGTTTAAGACAATCTCGACCGCAGACATCAAATTAGGGTGAATCAGGCTGGGTTGGTGCAGCTCTAATTGCGTCTGATCGCGAATTCCCGAGAGAATCCCAATCGTCGTCACATTAAAACTCTTACCAGCAATAATATCTGCCTCCGTGTCACCTACCATCCACTGATATTTGACGGGGGATAGGGTAGCGATCGCCCGTTCCATCAACTTGGGTTTGTCTTTAGTGTCTCCTGTCTTGATGTAATCATTGCTGAGACAAAACCTGTGACTAGGTGGAAAAAATCTTTCCAAGTTATATTTCTCTAGCACGGGTTCAAGTTCGCGGACGCGGCGCATGGTCATGACAGCAAGCTCTACACCTGCCTGCTGGGCTTTTTCGAGGGCAGCGATCGCCCCCTCAATGATGCAATCGTACTGAAAATAAGGCTCGGTATGTACGATTTCGCGACGCAATTGCGCAAAGGTTTTAGATTGCCCCGATTCCAGCAGTCCAGATTTGATGGCAATCTCGATTTCAGGCACTTGCGATCGCTTGAGCGCCCAAAACTCAGCCTTAGATAAAGGCGTCACGACCTGATCGGGTTGCTTTACTTTATCAAGGCAAAGCTGATAAACGCGAAAATAGCGTTCGGATACATCCATGATCGGCCCGTCAAAGTCAGTAAATAGGCGCTTTGCTTCAGAGGTATTTGATGGTGAAGGGTTTAATGACATGATTCGTCTTTTAAGAATTGGCTAGGTCAGGAGGCTGCCTAAAATTCCTCACCGATAACTTCAATATCTTCCTCATCGTCGTCACTGGGGGCTACGGTGGTGGCAGAAACGGGGACACCTGCTGCGAGTTTCTCCCGTACCAATTTTTCAATTTCATCGGCAAACTCAGGATTTTCTTCCATATGTTTGATCGTGTTATCGCGCCCCTGAGCGACATTTTCGCCTTTATAGCTATACCACGCGCCTTTACGCACGATGATATTCATCTCTTCGGCGAGATCGACTAAGCATCCTTTCGTAGAGATACCTTTACCAAAGATGATGTCAAACTCAGCAATGCGGAAGGGGGGAGCGACTTTATTTTTGGCGACTTTGACCTTAGCGCGGTTGCCATACTCTTCAGTACCTTTTTTTAAGGTTTGAATGCGGCGAATATCGAGGCGAACTGAAGCATAAAACTTGAGGGCCATCCCCCCTGTTGTGACCTCGGGCGACCCGTAGGAAATCCCAATTTTTTGACGCAATTGGTTTAAAAACACGACAATGCAGTTAGAGCGTCCGACGTTGGCTGTAATTTTTCGCAGGGCTTGGCTCATGAGACGAGCCTGTAGCCCAACGTGAGAGTCACCCATTTCTCCTTCGATTTCAGCGCGGGGGACTAGCGCGGCAACGGAGTCGATCGCGATGATATCGACTGCCATCGAACGCACGAGGTTATCGACGATTTCTAACGCCATTTCGCCAGTATCGGGTTGTGAGACCAACAGGTTCTCAATATCTACGCCAATTTTGGCAGCGTAGGTGGGATCGAGGGCATGTTCGGCATCGACAAAGGCGGCAACTCCACCCAATTTTTGGACTTCTGCGATCGCATGGAGTACTAACGTGGTTTTACCCGAACTCTCAGGTCCATAGACTTCAATCACGCGACCTCTAGGCAAGCCACCTCCTAGCGCTAAGTCAAGGGTGAGCGCTCCCGTGGGGACTGTCTCTACTTTCATCCCGACGGCATCCCCTAGCCGCATAATTGAGCCCTTACCGTGATCTTTTTCTATTTTCTGTAAGGCGACCTCAAGAGCTTTTTTCTTTTCTGGACTGATGCCGACAGATTTCGCGGGATTCTTTGCAGAGTTAGATTTTGGTGCCATTGCGGTTAGGATTGCAGTAGTGGGTGGGTTTCTGATTATGATTATGACCGATGCGATCGCAAGTCAAGGATAAAACGTCAAAGCTCAAGATATCTAGGGACATTCTTTAACTTTATGTTTTAAGTTATGAAAGACAATGCATATTGTAAATCATAAATTTGATTATCGTACGCATATCAAAACATTTTAGCAGTTCTATCAAAATTTGCGATCGCTTCTAATTTCATGACATCTAGTTCTTTACAGTCCGATTCGATCGGTTACACGCAGCAATTACGGCAGCTCATGCAGGCTGTGGGAATTGATAGTTTTCGAGTGTTGGCTGAGCAGTCACAGCTATCGAGGCGTGCGGTTGACACTATTCGGCAAGGCAAAGCCGAGACTTTAAAATATCAGGATCTATTGCGTCTCAGTCAAGTCTTAAAAATTAGCTTGTCCGAACTCATGGCAAGTTTCAGCGGTTTGCCCAGTAGTTTGCCCAGTAGTTTACCTGATGTATCCCAACCATCCCTTACAAAAGATGAAATTCACGCGGAATATCAGCTTTTGAAACAACAGCTAGAACAGCAACGTCAGCTATTGCGATCGGAATTTCAACAGGAAAGCTTGCAAATATTAGAATCCTTATTGCTACAGCTACCTACGGCAGCCCATGCCGCCCAGACCAATGCCACGATGCCAGCTCGAAATTTATTGCCTTTGCTGCGTCCGCTCGATCGCTTGCTCAAGCATTGGGGGATTACAGCGATCGCTGAGGTAGGAGCAGAAATTGCCTACGATCCGCACAAACATAAATTGGATGAAGGGGGTGAAGCTGAGATCGGAGCGCCTGCGATCGTGCGCTATGTCGGCTACGAGCAGGGGGAAAAGTTGCTGTACCGAGCAACCGTAAGACTAAAGACTTATTGACACTCCCCGCTCTAAAGAGACGGGGATTCTTTAAGAGTCCATAATCTGAAC
>NZ_JAZBJZ010000100.1:0-19872 GCF_036349135.1 Tumidithrix elongata BACA0141 | reverse complement strand
TGAGTCCCTTTACGCAAAGATCTCTAGGCGTTGCATTTCATCCTTGAATTGGCGCCTCCATAGAAGAAATTTGTAAAATAATTACACAATCCAATTCAAGAATTTCGGGTGATACTGTAAATAGACGAGCTTCAACAGTCAAGCGTTGGATATTTTGGATATGGTCTCAAATAAAGGAAACAGATTGATTTTTGTGGCTCAATAAACTGTTAATATAGCAGTCCCAAATTGTTTGTGAATGCTATGTTGCAGTCCACACTGAGTTCCAAGCTTTTCACCGTTCAAGACCAATAAAGGATGGCTATAGTTCGGAAATTGACTTCAAGATAGGCAAGGATGGGAAAAATGACCGTCACCGCAAAGAAAAAACTGACTTTCGAAGAGTACCTCACCTATGACGATGGCACAAACAATCGCTATGAGTTTCGGGATGGAGCATTGATAGAAATGCCTCCAGCTACGGGACTGCATAATCGCATCATTATGTTTCTGGCTTTTTACCTTCAAACCGAGATCTATCGATGTAATTACAATTACTGCGTTCGTGCAAACAGTACTGAAGTTTTTATTGAAAATAAAACGCGACGCCCTGATATCTGCATCCTAACTAAAGCACAAGATAAAGAATTAGAAGGCAAGCCAGATATTTTGTTTGAGCCCTGTCCACTGGCGATTGAAATTGTTAGCCCAAGTTCTCGCCATGACGACTTTGTAGAGAAACGTAAAGAGTATTCATCATTTGGAATACCTGAATATTGGATTGTCGATCTCAAACTTAGAAGCCTGAGTGTTTTAACACAAATTGATGGAGATTATGTAGAGAAAGTATATAAAGGGAAAGACTCAATTATCTCTCCGACCTTCCCAACAATAGAACTAACCATGCAGGTTCTATTGGAAGCTTGAAATACACGAGGATTCGTAAAACTATGGCAAAGCGTAATATCTGCGATCGCATTCAGTCATTTAATCTCAGCCAAAATCGCGATCGCATCTTACTAGCACAAAAATATGAAGCCATGCGCTCAAATGCTTTTGTGTTTTTGCGTGGTACTTGTCATCTGTTTTACCAAGATTTGCCCGTCAAGTCTTGGTTTAAAAAAGCCCCACTGGTTTGGATCTGCGGCGATCTCCATATCGAAAATTTTGGTAGCTATAAAAGCGATCGCCGCAATCTTTACTTTGATATTAATGACTTTGACGAAGCGATTTTAGCTCCCTGCACTTGGGAAGTTTCTCGCTTTCTCACCAGTATTTTTGTGGCAGCTTCATCCGTAAATATTCGCGAGCAAGATGCTGAATTGTTGTGCCAGCAGTTTTTAGCAGCTTATACCAAAGCCTTAGCTACAGGAAAAGCTTACTGGGTTGGGAAAGATACCGCCGAAGGAATGATCGCAAGTCTTTTAGAACGCAAAAATCAAGAGAAGCGCATAGATTTGCTTGAAAAGCGTACAGAGATAATTAAAGGGGAACGGAAAATCAAAAACGATCCAAAGCGATCGCTTCCTGTTTCAACCAAACAATGCCAAAAAATTGAAAAGTGGATGAAAGAATTTGCCAGCCAGCAAGCCGATCCTCCGTTTTTTAAGTTATTAGATGTAGCTCAACGTATTGCAGGGACTGGCAGTCTGGGTATTGAGCGATATATTCTATTAGTTGAAGGTAAGGGTTCCCCCGATCGCAATTATCTTTTAGATTTAAAAGCATCGGTTAGTTCTTCTTTACAGCCCTATGCGGCTTGGGAACAGCCAACTTGGGAAACAGAAGCTGAGAGAGTAGTTGGCGTGCAAACAAGAATGCAAGCAGTTCCGATCGCATTTCTTCATGCCGTAGCGATCGATGGGAAATCCTATGTTTTACGAGAACTTCAGTCTACGCAAAGTCCTACAGATCGCCTCAAGCTAGAGAAATGGGATGATAAGCTCAAGGAAGTTGGCGAATTGATGGAGTCTCTGGGACAAACTGTGGCATGGGCGCAACTTCGCAGTAGTGGCAGACAATACTCAGCGATCGCCGACCAATTAATTGATTTTGCTGGAATTGATAAGTGGAGAGATGCATTACTCACCTACGCTAAGGAATATAGCCATCAAGTTCAAGCAGACTGGCAGGAATTTAAAAAAGGCAGCGATCGACTTTTGCAAGAATTACATGCATCGGAGACGCTTGACTCGAAGCGTAAATAGATTCAGTGTTTTGGCGATGTTTTGGTGGCGTTTTGTCAAAGATTTAGGAATTACCCAGCCATTACCCAAACCTCTCAAAGCGTGCTAACTTTAGTCTGAACCATACAAAACCTGTAGTAAGGACTCTCGATATGAGTGAAGCGATCGCAGTCAGCGCCAAGATTGGCATCATTGGTGGAAGCGGACTCTATAAAATGTCTGCCCTCACCGACGTTCAAGAAATTCAGATTGATACCCCCTTTGGTAGCCCCTCTGATGCCTTGATCTATGGCAAGCTTTCTGGCACACCTGTGGTATTTTTAGCTCGACATGGGCGATCGCACCATCTCTTGCCGACTGAAGTTCCCTATCGCGCCAATATCTATGCTATGAAAAGTCTAGGCGTAGAATACATTATTTCAGCATCAGCGGTCGGTTCGCTACAAGCCGAAGCCAAGCCTGTCGATATGGTGATTCCCGATCAGTTCATCGATCGCACCCGTTTGAGAACTTCGACATTTTTTGGCAATGGAGTGGTTGCCCATATTGCCTTTGCCGATCCGATTTGTCATGCTCTGGCGGATATTCTTGCCACTACAGCGGAGAGTCTAGATCTGGGCGAAACCCAAATCCATCGCGGTGGAACCTATGTCTGTATGGAAGGTCCTGCATTTTCTACTAAAGCCGAATCCTTTCTCTATCGCAGTTGGGGCGCAAAAGTAATTGGTATGACCAATCTTACCGAAGCAAAATTGGCGAGAGAAGCTGAAATTGCCTATGCAACCTTGGCACTGGTTACTGACTATGACTGTTGGCACGAAGACCATGACAGCGTGACCGTAAGCATGATTATCGAGAATCTTCATAAGAATGCAACCAATGCCCAAACCGTAATTCAGGCAGTGGTTGAGAAACTCGCAGCCAATCCACCTAAATCGGAAGCCCACACAGCCTTACAGTATGCGATTTTGACCGATCTGAGTAAGGTTCCATCTGAAGTGATCGCGCGGCTAGGCATCATTATCTCTAAATACCTCAAGTAGTGATGTTAAAGAACATCCTAGCGGGGACAGTGGAGTGTGCCTGCTAGGATTTATTGAGGGGGAGAGGGAAGTTCCTCAGGAGTGGGTGGTTGCTTTTTAGGCTCTTTGGCAGGTTCCTTACTGTTATTGAGCGGACAAGTTCTAGGAGCCTCTTGACTTAGTTTGGCAGTTGGGCCGAAGGTGGCATTTTTATAAAGGCGATCGAACTCGCGTTGATAATGAGCTGCCACCAAATTATTTTGAATCACCAATAGTGTTTCATCATTCGTATAGTTCGCGGCATTAGACCAGTTATGGGAACCTGTAATCACTAGGTTCCCATCGATAACTGCAAATTTGTGATGCAATAAATCGCCAGTTGCCAAGGATGGCGCACCAACGGTGGCAATTGGTTTTACCCAAGCATGACCATCCTCTGATTTGCAATCCAGTGTTGAGACAAAACCCCACATATCAAGCGTTGAAGAATATTCGCGATAAGCAAACTGCGGATCGACCAACACTCTAATTTTTACACCTGTTTGCTCTCTGAGTTCTAAAACATCTGACAGTTTGGGTGTCGAAAAGACAAACAAAGCCATATCCGCTGATTTTGTTGCTCCTGCTAGACCCGTGCCAATCAATCCATTACTTGTTTGTTCCCAAGCTGTATCTTGCTTATCAGGGGAAAACTTGACTCGTATCTGGGCATTATCAACCAATACATAGGCAATACGACGATGCGGTTTTTTGACACCAAATAAACTATCGGGCTTACCTCCGGGGCCATCTCCCCACATGAGGTTAAACTCTTCGGTAAAAAGGTTAGCAATTTCTTGGTTCTCGATTTTAACGAGATTGTTAGCATTCCCTAGGGTTCCAGTTGTGGCAAAATCACCATGCATGTCGCTTAAGGTGAAATTCGCAGAACCAAATAAAACGATTTTGCGATCGACGATCGCAAACTTATGGTGCATGAGTCCGCGTCCCTTCGAGCCATCTGCGGTGTCATCAATCCATTCCAAATTTGCTTTTTTGATCGCACGAATGGCATCGCTTTGGTCTAGCTCGGCATCGCTGAGTTTGCCATCTCCATTGCGATCGGCAAATTTAACAAAGTCGAGATATTTTTCGCTCTCTCGGCTATTAAACTTAGCCAGTTCTTCAGTGCTATATTCACTCCAGCCTCGACTGTACCTGTTTTCTAAAATGAGGCGTACCTTTACTCCAGCCGCCTTGCGATCGATCAGCGCCTTGGCAATATTTGGCAACCGCAGTTCTTGAACTGCCACATCAACACTAACTTTGGCTTGGTTAATCTGCTCCACCAAGATTTTTTCTAGGTCATCCCCCGGTCGTTTAATCTGGCGATAGGGGTCTGTATAGGAGTTAGCTTGGTTATAGTTAAAATATGCCTGAATATGAGGGTGCTGCGGTAATGCATTCGGTCCACTCTGACAGGCCGTCACAGATAGAACAACGATCGCCAAAGTACCTATGCAGAGGGCAAAGTAAACTAGCTGACGACTCAAGCGATAGTAGAACTGAAATATGGTCGAAAAATCCATCTAGGCAAGACTTTAGACTACATTTTCAGCTTTATTGTCTCACGGGAGCGTACGATCGCCTACAAATGCTTCGATCGCCCTACATTTCATTAGAGTATTCCCATCACTCTCAGCTTTTCAGCACTATGTTAAAGAAAGATATTTTTGCCTTATACCAATTTCTCTTACATTTGTGATAAATCGGATCTTGGGTTCCGCGCCCTGCATAGTCTTTTCAAAAAAATGGTATTAGTTTGAGATAAGTTAGATAGGTGTTTATGCCATATTCTGATTAAATTGGCTAAAAAAATGAAGCATAAAATCCTGTTAATTGCTTTGGGATTGGGCGGACTCTTTCTCTGTGGCAGTCCCGCGATCGCAGGGAACTCCTGCACCGAAGAGGCGATCTCAGATATCGATCGGCAACTTCCCGTGGTCATTACCAAGACCGATCTGATCGCGCTCAGTGGGAAATCTGTACGATTGTATGGACGCTATCAGCCAGATTTATCCATGTGTTCGAGTTCATCTGAAAATCTTTCTGAGCCTTGCCCTGCCCAGATTGTGCTACAGGATGGCTGGATCGTACCCATTTCGCCTAGAGGTAAAGCCATTCGGCGAAATCCTGATGAACTCACAAAATATGCCCAACAGCCGATCGAAGCGATCGGTCGCGTGAGTTGGTGGGAAAATTCCTTTCCTACTTCAGGAATTGATATTCAAAAACTTCGTCTGACCTGTGGCAACATTCCACTTCAATCTATGGCAAAAGCAGACAGTAGCGATCGCGCGAACAATCTTTCCTCAGTCGATGCCCTCAATCAAACGCCGCCCATCGGGGCTTTGGGCGTTCCACTTGGCACAATTGTGACAATCTCAGGCTCAGTCAGTCAAAACCTTCAGGGTTCAAAAAGCGATCGCTTAGATCTGGCTTTAACCGTTGAGCAGGTGAACGATCGCCCGCTACCCAAGCCAATCATCATTCCATTTCAAGTGTTTATGACGGCTCAAATTTCCCAACCTGTTTTGGCACGCAAATTTAGATATGTTGGCTATGAAACAGGAGGCTTCACGGGTATTCCCAGTGAAGCCTTTCAGTTTGTGCCTGCGGTGACTAGCACGGGTCATGTTTTTAGGACAAATTTTCAAATTTTGCAGGAGGAGCTAGCGGTTGTCAAAAGCAAAGCTGACCTCATTCGCCTCAATACTCAACGCGTCAGACTAATTGGGCGTTATATCTCGCGCTCTAGCCCACCACCTGAATATTCAGGTTCCAATAGCATTTCGGGGCAACCAGTCCCCCACTTTCGCGCCAGCATTTTGCTAAATGATGGTACGGAAGTTCCCATTTTCTCGCCTTACCTTAAGCAGTCTTTGCGATCGCCCGCAGAAGTCAAAGAGTTTGAGGGCAAGACAGTAGTGGCAGTTGGTCAACTTCAGATCGACCCAGATCGCCAATTGAACCCTCAGCAAAGCAGTGCTTTGTCGCTGGATGGGTTATGGCTCTATCAACCCATTCAACGTTAGTCTAAATTGAGCGATGGATTCATGAAAAGTGAGTTTTAGAATGCGTCCCACGCATGCCGCAGTAGCAATAGACCCTCATGAGGCTGGAGTTTTACCCGCTACGGTGAGGCGATTGGTTTACGAACGCGATCGTATTCTTATAGGTTTTGACTATGACAGCAAGTGGCTTGATGCTCTTAGGGCAGCGATCGCTACCGCTTAAGAAGCCGTTAAACGTACCTTACCCTCATCCATTGCCTTCATGAGATACTCCAGAGCTTCATATTCTGCATCCGAGATATAGCCTTGTACTGTCAATGCAAGGTTGATTTCTTCTTCAATTTCAGGGGTGAGTTGTTTGACCAATAAGGCTCTGTTGACCAAGCTACGAATGATGTTTTTAACTGCCATGATTTTTTCTCTTATCTCACTACACCTTAAAGTATCTCGTCAGACTGAAAAGTCTTATGTGATACCCGTCTGTGTGTTTTCGTGACAGTAATCATGGGCATTTGTGATAACAATCACAGGCTCAACATTCCATGCAGAACCGAATTCCATGCGAAGCCTAAGATGATTTCTTACTTAGAGTTCATCTAGTTTGTTAAGAGGGTTAGGCGTGTTATGAATTTACCTATAGGAACCAGAAAAAATCGGGTTCGGTTTATCTCACAGTTCACCCAAAGAGACGAACAAGGCGATCGCTATGCTGGTTTGATTGCGCTCAAAACTCTTTAGGCATAAAGCGATTAGACCAAGCCGTTTCTCGATCTGGTTCTAGTTCGGTGAGGGACATTTGTTTTGACATTTGTCTCTCTGCTCTTTTAGCGATCGCGGCTAATCTGGCTGGATAAGCGTAGCTTATGGGTGCAGTATTGAGTTGAGGGTTACTTTCGGACTGGTTTGTCGGGGCATGACCAATAGGGGGTTGGTGGCAGTAAGCCAAACCTGCTAAATTTGCCAACCATAGGTCAACACGACATTCTGTAAGGCTGGGATAGGCATTACAAATGTCAGAAGTATATTGGCATAAATCAATCGTGGCATCCATGTTGCGCTTCCCCCTTTCAGTCTTTTCGTCTAGTTAAAATCCTAGAATTATGTGCTTTTTGCTACATTATTGAAAATAATATCATGCTGTGACGCTTTTAGATACTCTACGATTCTTAATATTTAGAGGTCTTAAAAGCCGATCGCCTGTTCAAATCGGATCTGTTCAAATGAGCGATCGCCATACACAGCTTCAATTTGTTCGCTACAGCACTGGATCGCAAAGTCATTGAGATCGTCTTCTTCAATACCAAACATATCTTGAAAAACATGAGCCTCGACGCGGCAAAATCTTGGTCTGTTTTCGTAAATACGGCATTGACGCGTAGCATGGTCGAAGTTTATACACCAGCCATTCTCACCAACCATACTTAGGTATAGATCGAGTTCGGTCTTGGTAAGGTAGTCCTCTAGATCGGGGCGATCTTGCGGATCGAGATGACAACAAGCGCCGCAGTTTTGAATACAAGTCCAAGTTGCCATAGGTTGCTAAAGGAATTAATGATTTCTGATATCCAGATCGCTCAAGGCATATAATCTTAACATTCTCAATCTATGCATTTTTTTTGCATTTTTAGTGCTTTTTTATTGGCGCAATTGCAGCGCATAAAATCTCATGTCAGAACAACCAATGTCGATCGCTGAGCATTATCACGAACGCACCAAATACGATCCAGAAACGATCTCAGCGAAAAACCAGGGTTTGGATTGGAGTACACAGCCTTCACCCTATAAAGAATATAAATTTGGTACGGTCTACGACCTCAAAGTGTTTTTAACAGAGCCCATTCAGTCAGACATGGACGGATTGCTCGTCAGTCGATGGCAGAGACTTTCACGACTGTTGCTTTGCAGTTATGGCTTGACCGCCAGAGTTCCCACCATGACGGGAGAACCCCTCTATTTAAGATCGGCTCCGTCGGCAGGAGGGCTGTATCCTGCGGAAATCTATATTATCTCTGGAGGTACAGCACTACTACCTGCGGGCTTGTATAACTATCAGCCCCGCAACCACATCTTGATCCAATTTTGGAGCGATCGCCATGTTTGGCAAACCTTACAGGAGGCTTGTTTTAGCCATCCAGCCTTGTCACAAACACGCATCGCGATCGCTACGACCGCTGTATTTTTCCGTTCGGCTTGGCGCTATCAAGATCGAGCCTATCGGCGCATTTTTTTGGATACGGGGCATTTACTTGGGAATATCAAGTTAGCTGCGGCGCTTAACGATTTTCGCGCCCATTTTATAGGCGGATTTAAGGATGAAGTCCTCAATCAATTACTCTACCTAGATAATGCCCAAGAAGGTGCGATCGCGGTAATTCCCATTGTCGATTTACAAGATGAAGAATTGATTGCTCGGGGACAAGAAGCCAGAGGGACAAAGCCAACGCAAGCTATCTCTAATCGTAGGGATGCAAAGAATGCCAGTCACAACGACAAGGATCGTCATGAGGATAACCCGCCATTCGCTGGATTCTCTCTAACTGCCCTGCCATCAAATACCCAAAGGGATTTTCCCTACGTTCCTGATGGCGAGCTTTTGGGCTATTTCCATCAGGCAACACAGATTAGTAGCGATCGGGGTTTGAGCGATCGGGAACCTAATGGCAAGAGTCAGGGGGCATCCTTCCAAGAGCGAGATACGAAAACAGCTAGCACAGATGGCGATGAAGTCAGTCCCAGAACAGACAAGTATAATTTCCCATTTTGCACAAAGGTGGGAATGGAGACGGAACCGATTCACTGGGGAGATGAGTTGGAAGATCTGGAAAGT
The DNA here is from genome assembly GCF_036349135.1 of Tumidithrix elongata BACA0141. Lineage (NCBI taxonomy): Bacteria > Bacillati > Cyanobacteriota > Cyanophyceae > Pseudanabaenales > Pseudanabaenaceae > Tumidithrix > Tumidithrix elongata. Next base: position 10,805 of record NZ_JAZBJZ010000100.1, on the reverse strand, counting down.
ACCATTTTACGGCGACGTTCGACTAGAGAGTATAGCGGAACTGCTTTAGAACTGGCGGAACTAAAGGCAGTTTTAGATTTCACCTATCAGCCACAACACTATGCCGATCAGGGGCTGTACGATCCAGTGGAAAATAATTCCACTTATTTCGATCTCAGTTTAATTGAGACATTTATCGCGGTCTCATCCGTGACTGGGCTGGAAGAAGGTTGTTACTACTACGCGCCCCATTCGCAGGAATTACGTCAGATTCGGTTTAAAAATTTTCGCCGCGAACTACATTATCTCTGCTTAGGACAAGATTTAGGACGAACGGCGGGTGCAGTTTTATTTCATACTGCAGATTTAAAGCAAGCGGTTAAGAAATATGGCGATCGCGCCTATCGTTACCTACACATGGATGCAGGACATTTAGGACAAAGGCTTAACTTAGCAGCAATCCAGCTTGGTTTGGGCGTGAGTGGCATTGGTGGCTTTTTCGATAATCAAGTCAACGAAGTGCTAGGCATTCCCAGTGATGAGGCAGTTCTCTACATCACCACATTGGGCAGACCAAGATAAAACTAATCTTTCTTCATCGCTGTTTTTGCCTGTTTAAACCAATAACTATCCCCCACAATTACCTAACAATTCACAAAAATGTGATTTAGTTAAGCAATGATGGGGGAAGTAATGTCTTGGGAATTATTTAATTGGCGATTGACTAAAAAGCAACCTATTAAAGATTTATCTTGCAGCACCAACGGCTTCAAGTTTTTCTTCAGGCGGCTTTAAGCTAGGGAATAAAAAGTGATTTTCTTCAACATACTGAGCTCCGAACAAGCCTTTTTCTGCCCAGAAGTACCGATCTGTAGTATGCTCATTTCGCCTGACTAGCAATAATGCTGGCGGCAAAATTCCAGAAGAGTGAATAAACTTGCGAGCAGCAGTCACAGGTTTATCCTCACCACTGTCAATATTAAATTGGGGAATATGCTCTAGAATCTTTCGCCCCTCTTGGCGACGTCTACTCTTGCGCTTACGTCTCCTAGCCAACTTTTTACCTCCTATTTTAGACCCTCAAAGTGTGATCAGGGTTACAAAACCTCAGTAATTATATCGATACTTCCCTAAAGAGTTCAAACTTTCTTTACAAATGTTCGTTCGTCTACCCAGAGAGGGTTTAAGGCTTTTTTGATAGGAATTCCCTCGTTTTGAACGCTTATTTTGCTCTCAAATATTGTTAATTTTTGTTAACTTCTCAGAAAAACAAGATATTTAAATAAAAATTAACAGATCTTGTTATAAGCCTGCTTGGGCTTTTGCAACAACCCTGCCATTTTTAAATTCAATAATGGCATTGCTACCCTGGGGATTTTTCCAAGAATAAACTTGTCCTGTCGAATCGCCAAGTTTACTTTCGGCGATCAGCTTTCCTTGGCTACCAATAATGTCTGTGACCTGTTGTAAAGTCATGCCATCTTTGATTTGCTTAAACTTATCTAAGGTGATTTTGACTTCTGTGGTTTGGTTTGCATCTGGTGTCACCGCAGTGCCAGGGCTGGGAGACGCCTGTACAGGAGGAGTAGGACTGGTATCTGTTAGAGGCGCAGGGGGACTACTATTCGATTTAGCGGTAAACACTCGAATGACCACTCCGATCGCTAAGCCAAGAATAACTATCGACAAACCTAGGAGTAAAAGTTGCCATGTTCCAGATTTGCTAGAGGTGCCTGAAACTGGAGTACTTTCACTTAAAGCATGGGATGCGATCGCATCCCTAGTCAATGTGTCTGATGTACTTGCTAGATCTGACCTGTCGATTTTAGCCCTGTCCCCAGAAGTCACATCAGAGGAAACCTCTCGCTTTTGGGCAATTTCATGAATGACTTGGTTAAAGGTAGATTCCTCAGATGGCTGTTGAGCGGCAATTTCAGATTTGGGTGATGATTTTTCAGGTGGCTCCAGCTTAAATTGCTCTGTCCAAAACAAGCGACGTTCGTGAATTACAGGGTCTTCGCGCCAACCATGAACCTTGACTTTGGTGATCGATTCTATCCGTAAGGGATCTAGCTCAGCCTTGATTAATGCCATCAGTTTCACTTGATCCATCACTTGGATAGAAATCAGATGGAGTAAGAGGCAACCATCCATCAAGTTTGCATCTACGGCAATGTCATAGGGTAAGAGCGATTTACTGAGTAACTCTGCGATCGCTTTTGCATCTCCTTGTTGGGCAAGTTCAGCAGTAGGTAACTGAGGCATGGCTGAATTTGGATAGGTTAAGGTTGGCTGGGCGGTTAAAAATTTATTCTAAAGTTAATTTGATATTTAATCTGTAAAGAAGTTATTTAGAGCGTGATGAAGCGTTAACTTCTTAATTTTGAGCACAACAACTTTACAATTTTTAAGGTATTGAAGGGCATCGGCTAAATTGCTTGAGTTCGCAGTTTTTCTTTATAGTTTTTCTTTCATAAAGCCGCTTTGCAAAGCTCGTTGCGACCATTCCTTAGTACGATGCTTACAAAATCTAGACGGAATTAGGCGGAGTTGAACCGTTGCTTACGCCAGCTAGAGCTTGAGGGCAAGCTACAGGTGCTCTGTTCGGCTTGACGGCGGCTGAGAATCGTCGTAGCTTCATCTCTTAGCGTGGGATCGCGATAGGGGATTGCGGCACGCGTTTGGAGTGGCTCGCGCTCTGTCTCTGACAGAGGCGAAATTAAATCGGGTGACAAGCAAGCGATCGTCCCAGGTGATTTACGCCCCACAGGTGTCGTACTGCCGATTGTCAGCCCAGCCGCTAGCATGGCAGATCTCACGGCTGCCGCACAGGAATAGGTGACCAGATAGCCGTCGAATTTGAGGCAATTGGCTAAAAGTTGCATAAATTCAACAGTCCATAGTTGCGGACAATGGGGCGGTGAAAAAGGGTCTAAAAAAATAGCATCTGCCCAGCGCTCTGGCACAGTTGCGATCGTTTGACGGGCATCGCCAATGCGTAATTGCATCTGTAAACCAGTTGTAGCAATCTGCTGTTTGGTGGCAACCTCTTGTAAAATCTCATCGATCGCAGGCGACCAAATTTTAGTTAATCCTTGCGCGATCGCCTGTTGCGGTACCTGTAAATTATTCTCTAAGGCGACGATATGTAAATATGGAGAGCTTTCCCGATCGGCTGCTTCCTTGCCCAAGACGAGTACAGAATACACGGACTCGATCGCTGCTGCCGAATTGTAGCCCAAACCATAGCAAACATCTAAAATATTCAGACTTGTAAGCGTGTGAGACGAAAGATCGGTTGCAGCATTAGCCAGCCTATTCGCTTTTTCGGGGATACGGGTAGGTATCACAAACTTTGCTTGTGCTTCTTGCTTTGCGCCAAAGTGGCTGTGGAAAGCCTCTTGAAAAGTTTTAGACCAAAAGGTTATGGAGCCATCAGCAGTAGGATATAGAGTGAGATCGTCTCTGTTTGGCATAGAAGGTTTCTTTGTCGAATATGTATTGTCTAATATGCAGTGTTAAATATGCAGTCTCGAAACCCTCGTTCACAGTGGTTCTCTCGGCAGTTCTCACAACCTCTCGATCGCCTTGCCATCACGATTATTGTCATTCTGACAATCTTGACAATTGTATTGCTATGGGTAGGCGATCGTACTGCGCCACAGGTTCAGGCTTTTAGCTGGCAAGATAAGCAAGTGAATGCTGCTGAGACTACTTTTACCATGACCTTTAATCGCCCCATGAATCAAGAAAGTGTGGAGGCAAATCTCAAATTTGAGCCACCCTTAGTGGGCAAAACCAGTTGGGCAGGGCGCAAGATGGCTTATACCTTAATCGTACCTGCGATTTATGGCAAATCTTACACCGTAAAACTTGAGAATGCTTTCGATCGCTTTGCCAACGAGACAGGAAAGAAAACGCCAATTCAACCCTTTAGCAGCAAATTTTCCACCCCAGAGCCCCAATTAATGTACATCGGTGCGGAGGGTGAAGAGTTGGGGCGATTGGTACTATACGACCTCACTCAAAAATCTAAGCGCGTAGTTACCCCTGCCGACCTAGTAGTCACAGACTTTCGCATCTATCCAAATCGCGACAAGATTCTATTTAGTGCGATCAAGAAAAAAGAGCCCTCCCAACAATCCGCAAATCCATCACCTTCATTTGTGAATCCGCTCGATCAAAAGCTCTACACAATGGAGTTTAATCCCAATCAAGCCAATCAGCAGGGAAATTCGGCTCAATTGCTATTAGATAGCGATGAATACCAAAACTTTAAATTCGATCTATCTGCGGACGGAAAATCGATCGTGGTTCAACGTTTAAGTAGAGTTGTCGCAGGGCGATATGGACTTTGGGTGATTAAAGCGGGGGAGCAAGCCAAGCCCCTAGATAATCAACCGGGTGGAGACTTTATGTTTGCCCCAGATAGTACTTCGGTAGCGATCGCCCAAGGAGAAGGAATTGCCATTTTGCCATTGGAACCACAAACCCCACCTTTAGATTTTCTGCCCCGATTTGGTACGGTACTGAGCTTCAGTCGCAGTGGCATTCAAGCCGCGATGATTCAATATAATAAGGACTATACGCGATCGCTTTATGTTGTCAACAATCAAGGCATTCAGAAAGAACTCGCGAAAGTTAATGGTTCCATTCTCAGCGCCCAGTTCGATCCACAGGAACAAACCCTCTATTGTTTGATGACCGATGTCGATCAGACGCAAGGCAAATACGAAGAAACGCCCTATCTTGCCGCGATCGATCTAAAAACAGCAAAAATAAATCGACTGCTCGATCTACCAGGGCAAAGAAACCTCCAAATCAGCATTTCACCCGATGGATCGTCACTTGTCTTCGATCCTGTCGATCTATCAGAAAATTCTACAGTTGGAAATGAAAAACGAAACACGAGAAAAGAGGATCTAAGGATTGATTCCAATTCTGGGGGGCAGACAAACTCTAGAGAACAGCGAATAGAAGAACGTAGCGATCGCCGTACCGATAATCTGGGAACTTCAACAACATCAGCCACGCAAGTCCCAATCCGACAGCCAATTCCCCAACTTAAGTTACTAAAATTAAATAATTCATCCGTTCCCCTTCAGCCCGAATCTCTATCGCTATCTGGTTCTCGACCTCGTTGGCTCCCTTAGATCGAGACAAAATATCATCCCTATGATCTGCTTGCCTAATAAATGGTTCGGCTAAATTGTTGGGCATAGGTCGCGATTCTAGGGCAAAATATTCTCTAAAGCATTAGCATTTATGGACAGGAAAAGATGTAGTAACCCAAATTGGTGCTCTCATAACGAGATATGTATAGCAAAACAATTCGCAGCGTAGAAACATGGTAGAAGTATTCGGTGATTTCTTCGAAAATTTACCTAAAAAGACTGAGTTTTTAGTTCTAGGTTTTTCGCCTAGCTCGCTCCCAATCCAACAAAGATGGCGTAACAATGGTTTATCGGCTGATTTTTTAGCTGATTATATGACGACCTTTTTCCCTGGAGAGACAAACACAAAGGGCATTAGTAAGCAATCTGAGATCAAAGGTACAGTTAGCTATATTGCTAATGAATTACTAGAAAATGCGATGAAGTATAGCGATAGCTCAGTAGAGCAGCCTATCAGCCTCAGTCTTTATCTTTTTAATGACAAGTTAATTTTTCTGTCTACAAACTGTGTCGTTCTGAGCATGCTCGATAAATTTAAAGCCTTTCTAACTGATTTGACGAATCACGATCCCTATGAGCTATACATTCAGAAGTTGGAAAACTCTAGTGAAGAAGATACGCATTCAGGACTAGGTTTCCTAACTCTGATCAACGACTATAGCGCCACCCTAGGTTGGAAGTTTCAGGAAATTCAATCTGAACCTAAAATTGTTACTGTCACTACAATGGTACAGTTGCCAGTGTAATCAAAGAGCCACTTGGAAATTTTGACAGTTTTTTGTTCAAAATATAGCAACCAGCTAACGCAATATTGTTTAAGGTAAAGACAAGGAGTTGAAAGGGAATGGATATCAAGGGTGAAGACTATCACGTATGGTATGAAGAAAGTGATACCAAAGTAAGTTGTCAAGGCTCTTTGAGATTAGCTGGAACAGAGGAATATGCTCCTATTGTTCATTTATTGGAAAAAGTGATTGATAAAAATCCCTCCAAAATCACTCTCGATCTGCGTCAGTTAGAATTTCTCAATAGTTCAGGGATAAATGTTTTATCTAAGTTCGTGATTAAGGTGCGCCAAAATGGCACGATTCAAGTCTTGGTGCAGGGCTCTGATAGAATTCCTTGGCAGGGGAAATCCCTAAAAAATCTACAGAGGCTCATGCCTTCTTTAGAACTGGAATGGAGTTCAATGGAATGAGGATTGGCTTTACCCTCATATCTGAGCAATCTATCTGCTCCTGTGACTAGCTCTTGAATTTCGCTTTGCCTAGGGGCAAACTTGTGATGAATGTTGTGCCCTGACCAACAGTACTTTCGACTCGAATTTGACCTTGATGACTTTCGACAATGGCAAGTGCGATCGCCAATCCCAAACCAGCACCACTCGTATTTTGAGCGTTCGCTTTAGAATTTACTTTATTATTGGATTGCGGTTGATAGCGATAGAAGCGTTCAAAAATTTCAGGCAGTACAGTTTCAGGAATTCCAATCCCCGTATCTTTCACTTGGATTTGGATCTGGTTTTGCGGCTGCAGTACCTGCTGGATAATTTGAACATTTCCTCCCTCAGGCGTATAGGTAATCGCATTACTGACTAGATTGGTAAACAAACGCATGAGCTGATCGCGATCGCCGACCACAAAAGCTTCTAAATCAACCTGCGGCATTTGCAGATCGATCTGTTTGGTTTTAGCAATTACTTTTTGTTCCTCAAATACCTCTTGGAGAATCGGCATCAGCGCACAGGATTCCTTTTGGGTTGATGCCGAACTACTATCTTGTCTTGCCAAAAATAGAAGGTCATCCAGCAAGCGCCCGAGGCGGCGAGTAAGACGTTCGATTACTTCTAATTGATGCTGTTGAATTTCCCAGCTAGGATTGGGGTCAGCCAAGGCAACCTGAACATTGGTTTGAATCACGGCGATCGGATTGCGCAGTTCGTGGGAAGCATCGGCAGTAAACTGTTTGAGTCTTTGATAGGAATCTCGCACGGGCTGCATGGCAATACCTGACAGCCACCAACCACATACCCCCACGATAACAACCATCAAGGTTGTACCAATCAGCAGTTCGAGAAAAAGTTCTTGTATCGGTTTTGTAAACTCAAACCAAGGATGACTAATACGAAGATATCCTAAAAGGCGATCACTCAATTCTATGGGTTCGGTGAGTTGGCGTAAAGGCTCGGCAGGACTCGGGTAGATGGTGCGATATAAAGGCTGAGGCAATGGGAAGTCACGCAGATCGAGTGGCAGGGAATTTGCCTTAGACATGGTCGTCCATAACAATTTCCCTTGCGGATCGAACCATTCAATATCAATGTGATCTGCCTCTAAAACTTCCACATTACGATTGAGGCTGAGACTGAGCGTATCTTTGAGGTCAATCAGTTGCGATTTAATCAGCGATCGCTCCAAAACTTCAGCAACATGGGCGATCGTGTCATCAATGCGATCGACCAACGTAAAGCGCACATAGCTATAAAACCCACTGGCAAACAGCAGTAACAGGATTGCAGTCACAATACTGTACCAAAGTGCGAGGCGGCGGCGGGTTGTTTGAAACATTAAGAGGTAACAGAATCGCCCAATCTCACTTGGGAAAAAATGCGGTACTCACCCAAACTTAGCAGCGGCAAACTGGTCATGGATTTGTTTGTCTTCGCCTTAATGTTAGGATTCATACACACCAAGTTATAGCGAATTTCTTCTGTGTAGATTGTAAATGCAACATTGAGCATATCGAGAAAATAAATCACAGGACGACATTCCGCTTCCGAATATTGACTGTAATACCGAATTAGCTCCGCAATTCTTACATCTAAGAAAGATTGGCAAGCCCCACAGAGTAGGACAAGCTTTAAGAGTATGACCACAAAGTAAAGTGGATTGGTTTGATTGATTAGTACGGAAAAGAGTGGTGCTGGCTTTTTCTTCTCGTCAATGGTGACACAGGTAATGACGTACTTACAAATTCTCAGCATGAGGGCTGGGGTGACTGGGCGATCGTCAAACTGACATTGAAAGTCTACTAGTTTTTCAAATAATTGGATGGTAAAGGCTTCAGAAATTTCTGGATCTTCCTTAGCAAACTCTAAATAGGCGCAAAGTTCGAGCTTAAATTCGCTACAATCCAACTGGCTAGATTTTGCGATAAAGTTATCTGCTAAAGCTCGATAACTTAAGCTTCCTCGCTTTGTGAGCATCGTTTTGACCAGTTGTATGACATTGTTTCCCAAACTGGTGGGATTTTCCCAAGAATTCCATGGTCTATTCATGGGTCTCATCCTGGATGTATACATGGCAAGGTCAAACTTGAACTGAGTCCTAATTTTGCGCGCTAACGCATCAGCTACTTGTTTTTGTTCTTTTGAGCTATTGACATCTGCACATTGATACATGAGCAAGTAGGATGTGTAGCGATCGCTCCATTTTAAGGAAGCACCACCCACTTGCCTTAAGGTAAATAACTTAAGCGTTTGGTAACTTTCACTATTGACAAAATTCTTAATCCAAAGCCGCAGTGTCTTGAGCTTAGCGGAGTTTGTTTTTTTATCGAGGCTTGGGTCTAAAAACAGATCGACTAAAGCCTGAACATGTACTTGGCTATTTACAACGCTCCAGTTGTTGACCAAAATATAGCAGCAACGCTTTAATGTGTAATGAAACTCATTCTCATCATAGGCCACTACAATTCGATCAAGTGCCTCTAAAACTCCCAGGTACTTGACAGCAGTAAAGTCTATGAACAGCTTTTTAAACTCGTCTAAGGCTTTTTCTGGTTGATACCGTCTAACAATGTCTAAGAAAAAGTCGTAGATCTGTCCTTGAGCCTGCTCAACACTTTGAGAATTTTTTTGATCTGCTATCCAAAACAAGCTGATTTACCTCTTCCATTATTCTCATACCACAACATGTAAGAATACGTTTGCTAAATCGCTAACAAAACTTCATGCTCTCTACCTAAAGAATAGTAGTAAGTACAGATTTGGCGATTCAGTAGCGATAACGACGAGAGTATCTCAATTTTACAATTCCCCACCCTGTTTAATACCCTTTGCCAAAAGGTGCTAGGCAGGATAAGACCCCATGGGAAACATGAAATTAACCCGCTATGACAGAAGACTAGAGAACATAAGTAAAGTTGAGATGTTTACAAACATCCAAGAAAAACATTCATTAAAGCCTTTCGTTTTTTTGATGTAATTTCACCACATCTGACGCTTTAGGTTTCAAGATGTTTCACAAGTTGAAACGTTAGCACTAGCCAAGTAACGATCTACAGCATAGCAACCAGCCCCAAAGATATTCAGTATTAGCTATTACCCTAAAGACTAAATGCTGAACATATCGCTTACTACTAGCTGTTTCGTAACTACAAAAAATTTCTGGTTCCTACATCTACTCCATTATTCATATACCTGTACGTTTCGCAATGGCTTAACAGTTAGTGAAAGTTAGCAAATCACGACAAAAAAGTTATACAAAAGTTATACGCTCGATGTTGATGTAGGAAATACTAGGAAATCTAGAAGGTTGTTTTGACCTTGGGCTCTTTGTAATCAAGCTCTTTCAGCTTTCTAAGAATGCGGCCAAAGTACTCTTGCAAATAAGACTCTAATGTGGTCAATTCATCCTTGTCGATCCCAAATAATTCACAGGTTCGATCCATCTCTGCGGTAAAGGGGATACCGCTTGCCAGAACTTCAGCATAGGCCATGCGCTCGGCAAAACTCCAACCCCATTCAAACCCAAGGGCAACTTTGCGGGAAAACCGCAGTAATCCAAGGGGCATACGGGCAGTACGAGCGGTGCGTCCTGAGAGCCGTTCGCATTGGCGCAAAATGTCTGCGGGTAACCAAGCTTTGACGCCTGCGATCGCAAAAGATTCGCGTTCGGCTTGCTCTAGAGTCAGGGCGCGTACGGCAAACTTAGCAATGTCTTGGGTATTCATGTAAGCGATCGGTGAGGACTCACCACCTACCCAGATCGTCTGATTTTCTAAAATCGGGATGGCATACTCTGCAATCAGATTTTGAAAGAAGCCACAGGGCCTGAGAATCGTGTAGTTGAGACTGGTTTGGGCTAGGAATTTTTCAGTGCAATGCTTAATATCCATCAGAGGAACGTTGGGATATTTCTCAGCATTAAAGATTGAGAAAAAAATAAATCGCTTGATATTAGCTTTTTCAGCCGCTTGAATCAGAGATACTTGACCTTGCCAGTCCACTTCTCTAATGCGTAAGGTATCTGTAGCTCTTGTAGTAGCAGCATCAATGATTTCGGTTACGCCTTCTAAAGCCGCCTCGATCGTCTCTGGCTTGGTCAGATTCCCGACCGCTAGATCGGCTCCCCATTCTTTGAGAAAGCTGGCTTTTTTAGGATAGCGAACGAAACATTTAACTTTTAGCCCCTGATCTAACGCATGGCGGGTAATTTGGCGACCAAGTGTGCCTGTTGCACCAACGATCAGTAAGGTCATAAATATTGATTTATTAAATAAAGGTTTGTAAACATATATAAATTTAACAGATTCGGTTAACAGTTGTGTGAATAGCTCTTGCAAGCAAAGTCCTAAACTTTATGCAAAAACTCTAGATACTAGAGTTGTTGGGAAATAAAAACAAGTTGTGGACAGGGTTTTCCTCTTCCC
>NZ_JAZBJZ010000099.1:0-20117 GCF_036349135.1 Tumidithrix elongata BACA0141 | reverse complement strand
ACCTATAACTTTGGGGGCTTTTTTTCTACCCTAAACTTCTCAAACACGCTCTTAACCACCGTTCCCGCCACAACCTTGCCATGTCTCGACTGATAGACAACTTTCTACCTATTTCCCGATGATTACATCCTTCGTCGGCAAGTAAGATGATTTTGGCTCTCAAGGCTATTTGCTGGGGCGTGTTATGACGATTGGCGATTTGTTGAAGATCCCGACGTTCGGTTTCATTTAACTTTAAGGGTGTAGGGGCTGATCTGGGCATAGCTCTTCTCTTTCATTTAGCTCACCTTCTATAGGGTAGCCCTATTTCCGCCCTGCTGTACTAGTGCGGGTAAAAGTTGAATTACTTCTTGAGTATTGGAACCACCTGCAATTGGCACTAACCAGCGATCAAAATGGGGTAAACTGCCTAGTTTGACTAGCACTACGCTGCATGTTGCCTGGAGAATAATGGTATCTACAACTTGGCTAAAAATCCGTCCGGGCGTAGTTGTGTTGCCCTTCCATCCCATGATTACCAGATCGACATGTCGTTCCTTAATAGATTGTAGAATTTCACTGGAGAGATCGTGAGCAACCCGAATCTGAGTGTGAATAGGAATCTCCCATGCCTGAGCTAATTGTATTGCCGACCACAATAACTGTTGACCAAGGACTTTACTGACTTTTGCCTCTGTGAGAGACTGATGACGAGGTACTACAATTATATGTAGGCATTCGATTTCGTAGTGGCGATCGTGGGCAATTGCTACTGCCATCTCTAACAAAGTATTGGCAGTTTTGGGATTAATCAACGGTACGAGAATGCGTCCTTGACCAGTTTCAGGCGAACGAGTCTGATAAATCACCTGAGATTGAGTGGATTGATGACGCGCTAGATTTTCTTCACCACTTAAATGGGCTGCTTCCACTCGAATGATATCGCTACGAGTGATAATGCCTACTAAACGACGTCCTTCAATCACGGGTAGACTGCTTAAGTTGTGACGATCCAATAGGTGTACAACATGGGCGAGGGTATCGTCTGGACTGGTGGTGAATGGTTCAGGAGTCATGACATCAGCTACAGTGCAATCACCTCTTAGACCCCGTTCAGAAACATTGGAAATATCTTTCTGGGTCAATATACCGACTAATTTCCCCTTCTCCAGCACTGGAAAGCCTCGATGTGATGACTGCGAAAAAGCTTGTAAAGCTTCTTCCAAACTTAGCTGACTAGAGAGCGTTTCTACTCGGCGCTGCATCACGTCATCCGCTGTCAGCTCAGCCCAAGCCTCCTTGGGTGCTAAATCCTTAGCTAGGTGAATACCTTTGAATTCCAGTAAGCGATCGTAGAGCGAACCTGCTTCGACCAACTCTCCAACTAGGTATGCAGTCACAGAAACAATCATTAGTGGCAAGACCAGATTAAAATCAGTCGTCATCTCGAAAACAATAATCATTCCAGTAATCGGCACGCGGGCAACGCCACAGAAAAAGGCTCCCATGCCCACACGGGCATAGGTCTCTGCCGCACTCAGTCCCAGCCAATGATATTCCCAAGTGCCAACTAGATAGCCCAAGGCTGCTCCCAATGTCATACTAGGGACTAACAAACCACCTGGAGCTCCAGAGCCAAAAGTAATCAAGATTAACAGAAACTCAAAGCAAAATATGAAGGCAACCAGTTGCCAGTTTGTCTCTCCAGTTAGCAAAAGTTGTCGCAGTCCAGCATGATCTCGCAGCTCTATTGGAAGCGTAGAAAGCGCAATTCCTGTAACCAATCCAGCAAACCCAATCCGCCAAGGCAAACTGACGTTGAGAAAACGGTGGTAGAGAGCAAGGCTGAATAATATGCCTCGGTTAAACCAAGCACCCAGTAACCCTGCTAAAATCCCTAGGAGTAAATAAAAAGGGATTTCGGGGGCTGAAAAACTGGTATGCGCAGTAATAAGATGTAAATCTAAGTTCAAGCTGTGCGAACCAGAGATCCGAGCGACGATGGACGCGATAAAGGATGCTAAAATGGCCGTTCCCAAAGTAATGCCAGAGACATCTTGAAGCAATTCTTCAACTACGAACAGCACCCCTGCAATGGGGGCGTCAAAGGCAGCAGCTAGTCCAGCTCCAGCTCCAGCGGCAATTAACTGACGGCGATGGTCAGGAGAAGTGGGAAACCACCGACTGAGCTGATTGGCTAGAGATGCTCCAATTTGTACCGTTGGACCTTCTTTGCCCAAGGGCATTCCTGATGCTAGAACCAGCGTTGTACTGATCAGTTTTACTAAGGCAATGCGTAGATTGAGTGGCATTGGAACTTTTGCCAAGACAGCTTTAACTTCAAGCATGCCACTTCCTCCTGCCTGAGGAGCAAAGCGATCTACCAGCCATCCTGATAACAATCCTGCGATCAGACCGATCGCAGGTAGCGCCATGTAGACGGGAATCCAGTGAGCCAAAGTGCGTCGCCACCCCCCCAACCAGCCAACTCCCTCCCCTAGTAGGAGAGCAGCTAATCCTGACACTAAACCAATCAAACAGGCTTCAAAAATAGCAAGTCGCTTTGGGCGTACTAACGCACGGGAAACCCGTTTCCAAATGATATGACTGATTTTTGTCATGATGACTCAGAAATTAGCTTGGGCAAGTGATATCAATAGAAGGAAGCAAGCCTGCATGAATAGGTTTAACAACAATACAACTCTATGACAAAACTACCGTAATTGGTTAGCAGCCCCAATTGGCATGGGCGAAAAGTGTAATGCCGATTTGTATTTAAACATGTCACGAGCCGAGAAATTAAAGGATGTATCATGAGAAAAACTAAGGGTCTCAACTTGTTGTAAAATCTAACTTGCGGGAAGAGAAATCAGTTAGCCAAGAATTAATCAATCTAATATGGTTTTCTATTTTTATCAAAGGTTTTGAAATAAAAAGATGAGCAATCGGGGTTTTCACATATTGCTGTGGACAGCATTAAAGCTTGAGGAAAGTTGGAAAAATTAAGGTACTCAGAACTTCAGTCTACTATAAATCTCGTCTGTGTATTCTTGGCTAACTGCAATAGTTACCTATTTTATTTATGGCTCTCCAGAATTTCCTTCGCATTTAAAAGCCCTTGATGTTGCTCTTTACTGAGCGTAGGATATTTGAGGTTCAGTTCCTTTAACTGAGTGTAAATGATACCAGCCACAACCAGACGAGTAAACCATTTGCGATTGGCGGGGATAACGTACCAAGGAGCATATTTTGTACTTGTGTGATTGAACATATCCTCATAGACACTCATATAGTCATCCCAAAATCTGCGCTCTTTCGCATCATTTACAGAGAACTTCCAATTCTTTTCAGGGCGATTAATCCGTTCTAGAAAGCGTTCTTTCTGCTCATCTTTAGATGCATTTAGGAAAAACTTGAGGGTGACGTCCCATTATTGACCAGATGCTTCTCAAAATTGTTGATTTCTTCAAAACAGCACTTCCAAATATCATTATCAATTAAACTAACAGTGAGCGGTCGCTGCTCTAGGATTTCTGGATGCACTCTTGTTACTAAGATTTCTTCGTAATAAGAGCGATTAAAAATTCCAATTCGTCCTCTTTCGGGTAAAGCTGTAGAACATTGCCAATCTTATGTTCTACAGGTAGCGATTCCCCCGTTAATGCCGATTGGTCAACCTGTGCGGGATCGCCTGACAAAAATCGCACATCTGCTGGCACAATGTCACCCAACCGTAAGCGAATCAGGTCGCCAGCAACAAGATCTTTAGCAGGAATAGCCCCCCATTGGTTATCGCGTTTAACCTTCGCTTTGAGGGCAAGCTTTGCTTTGAGGGCAGCGATCGCATTGCCCGCCTGAAACTCTTCCCAAAATCCCACCACGCCATTACCAATCAGCAGTAACAGAATAATTCCAAAATCAACCCAGTCACCGACTACTGCTGAGAGAATTGCTGCCGCCTCGATCATCCATGCGATCGGCCCCCAAAAATGCGATAGAAACTGCACGATCGGGCTAATCGTTTCTTCAGGTAATTAGTTCTCGCCATCTTGTAATAGCCGCTTTTTTGCCTCTGTCTGACTCAATCCCCGATCTGAGGTACTTAGTTGCTTTTGTAACACTTCTAACGATAGATGCGAAAGCGATTCCGAATCGGGAGATATAGTCATGAGATGACTCCTCTATGGTGTAAACGGGGAATTAGGGGAAAATTGTACGCTATGGCTGGAACTATCTCTCAGAGACACTTCTGTATGATGGGGATTGTGCCTTCAATTTATAAATCAATAGCAATGTAGAGCATTGATGGCTGACTCAAATTTCCTCATGCAAGAGTGCGGAAAGTACACTTTCTGCACTCCTCATTTACTTGATGTGACTCAACGAGTTTACGTTAATTTCTAGTGCTAAAACCTTTGCTATAATCATCGTGCAGATACTTTATACATGAGTTAAGATCTTGCACTGTGGACACTTCAACTCCCATCGAACCGAAAACATCACCAAATCGGATCGGCTATGCTCGTGTCAGTAGCATCGGTCAAAATCTTGATTCGCAGATGGATGCTTTGAAGCAAGCTGGTTGCATTAAAATCTTTACTCACAAGTTAACTGGTTCGCGGCTGGAGCGACCTAGATGGGATGATTTGCTGAAATATATTCGCCCAGATGATACTTTAGTTGTCACTGAACTAAGTCGGATGACCCGTTCGTTACTCCATCTGCTCGAAACGGCTAAGATTTTGGAACAACGTCAGATTAACTTGTTGTCATTGCGAGAGAGTATTGATACCACGACAGCTACAGGTCGCTGTTTTCTGTCAATGATGGGGGCTATCCATCAGATGGAGCGGGAATTACGTGCCGAGCGAGCTTCAGCAGGAAGAATTTCAGCTAAAGCTAGAGGCAGAACGGGTGGAAGACCCCGAACCGATGTTGCTAAACTGGAGAACGCGAGGATCTTGTATCAAAATTCTGGGAAGACAGCCGCTGAGGTTTGTAAAGTCGCAGGTGTAATGAACACTTGCTTGGTTTTATTCGATTCGATCATCAACGTCCATCAGAGAAAGTGCTGGTACTAGCCAATTTTGATGTCAATCCGCAATATCTGGACTTGTCGGCATTAAGTCATACAGGTTTTAGCGTTTATAGTCGGTTTATCGATTTATATAGTGGCAAAAAGCCATCTCAACATGATGCGCGCATTGTTATTCAGGGGTATCAGTTTTACTGGCTGACAGCGACATAATCTCTTACTTTATTATCAATAATTCCTTACGCATACAGTCAAACGAAAACCACTTATAGAAAAGGAAAGAGAGAAAGTCCTTATGAGTAAGTCCGACAAAAATCCAACTCTATGGCAAAACTACCGTAATTGGTTGGCAACGCAAATGGGCGTGGACGAGGAGCGGAAAGTCGAGGTGTACTTAGAAATCTCGCAGGCTGCCACATTACGGGATGCATCCTACTGGCTTCAGGTTGTTTTTGCCGCAGGTATCGCTACCCTAGGTCTTGTTCTCAACAGTCCTGCAGTAATTATTGGAGCCATGCTAATTTCTCCACTCATGGGACCAATTCTGGCACTAGGCTTGGCATTAGCAACAGGAGATTTTGTATTACTTGCCCGAGCGATCGCGAACCTCACCTTAAGTTGTTCGGTTGCCATTAGTTTTGCGGTACTTCTCATCTCCACACTCCCTTTTAAGGAAATAACCAGCGAAATCTTAGGACGTACCCAACCAAATACCCTCGATCTAGGCATCGCCTTATTTTCAGGAGCGGTTGGCGCATTAGCCACCTGCCGTCCGATTAAAGGAGTCGTTAATTCAATCCCGGGAGCCGCGATCGCGGTTGCCTTAATGCCGCCTCTATGTGTTGTCGGCTATGGCATTGGTATTGCCTTGAGCCAAAATCTGACGGATGGACTCCAAACTGCAAGAGGTGGAGGGTTGCTATTTCTGACCAATCTGGTCGCGATCGCCTTCTCATCATTGCTCGTCTTTCTAGCTTTGCACATCGATACAGATGCAGTGCGAGAAACGGTCAAGACCTGGGAAACAAACGATTTAGAAAGCCGCACCGTTCAGGATTTTTTGGGCAGCTATCCTTTTTTAAAACGTTTGCGCCCGATCGGTGGGTTGCAGGGGAGATTGCTGGTGGGCTTGTTTGCACTTTTAGCACTTTTAGTTCCCCTCAGCAGTGCTTTTGGCAAATTGGGTGATGAAGTCGTGCAAAAGCAAAGACAGAACTTCCTGCGACGCACCGTAACGGAGGTTTGGCAACGAGACTTTGGCACGCTCCCTGACGGACAACCACGCTCCTCGATCGAACGAATTACCGTGCGCGAACAGGATCGGCTAATGACCTTGCAGATCAATGTTTTTACGAGCAAACTTTATTCCCCATTGGAGAAGGAGCGTTATATACGGGAACTCGCTCAAAGGTTCGACAAAGTTCCGCAACAAATCCAATTTACCCTAATTGAGATTCCGACTGCATCCAACGAAATTCTGGCTAAAAAAGAAGAAGTATGGTCGTCCGTAGAAGTAAAACCACCTAGTTTCAGCGAGTTGCAGGGAAATCTCTTACAGCAGCTAAACCTATCGCTTGCCGATCTGGCATTGCCACCGCAGGTTCGGTTACTAGACTATGCGATGACTATGGGTAAAACCCAGCCTATGCTTGTGACGATCGCCTACCTTAGCGATCGCGATATCAGCGAGGATGCGCGATCGTTAGTCTTTCGAGATATTCGCAACCGTTTGGGTATCGAAGATGCAAATGTAAGGTTGGAACGTATTGATGCGTTGGCAGGAGAAATCTTATTTGAGGTAGATAAATCTACACTTCCTACCTCCGCAAACAGTACGTTAGATCGAGTCGGTAATCTTTTGAAACGATATCCTTCGCTTCGTCTGACTGTCTCGGTTTCACGGCATAGTTCGGAAAAAATTAATTTCGAGCAATTGCGATATAGAGCGATCGCGTTATACCTACAGACCAATTGGCAAATCGGGCAGGATCGCCTCAGCCTCGTCAACCGTGCGAGTTTTTCTGGTGCAACTACCTGGCTCGAATTGCCACAGGATGGTAGAACCTTATTGCACTTGACGGTAAAGAATTAATTCTAATCGTGTTGTCCTATCGAATACCTCCCGATTTCTCCCCGTTTTATCCTCATTTTCTTAACTATGGGAAAGATAATCTATCCGTATTGTTAATCAAAATGCGGACATGACTATCAAAGGATCGAGACAGCCCCATTTGGAAACTGAAATCTTAGCGCGAAGTTTATCCTCTGTAATCAACACGCAACGTCGATATGCCCTCATTTCCGTCCACGAAGATCCATCTGTTCAACTTGGTAAAGATGGTGCGAGCGGTCAAAATTTATACGTTAAATCATTGGGGCTATCGCTGGCAAAATAAGTTTGTCAAGTCGTGATGTTTACCCGACGCGAATCTCCCGCTCGACCTGATGTTATCGAGTATGCAAATGGCTGTCGTACGCTTCGTCTCATCGCAGGAGCGACCAATTTATTCACCGTGACGAATTATTTCCTTATCTGCCCCAATTTTGAGAGGCTTAGTAAAATTTCAGCAACTAAATGGATTCACTCACAGTTATTCGATCCCTATTCATTCAAGTATTTAGTCTATGACACTTTCTAATATTGAAAACCTATTTAAGCAGCAGTGGCATCAGAAATCTACTGCTGATACCGCCAAAATTCTAGAGACAGATTTAGCAATAGGATTATCAAAAACTGAAGTAGCTGAACGTCAAGAGCTTTATGGGGTTAATGAAATCAAGGGTAAAGTAGGGAAAAGCGCCATTTCTCGTTTCCTGAATGAATTTAATCAACCCTTAATTTATATTTTGTTGGTGGCTGGTATCGTGACGCTACTACTCAAGGACTGGGTAGATGCGAGTGTAATTCTCGGTGTGATGGTGATTAATGCTGTAATTGGCTTTATCCAAGCATCGAAAGCAGAAAATGCGATCGCGGCTCTAGCCAAATCTGTAACCACTGAAGCCACGATCGTTCGCGATGGACAGAAAGTGCAGATTAATTCCCGCGAACTGGTATTGGGAGATCTGGTGTTGCTGACCTCTGGTGACAAAGTACCTGCTGACCTACGGCTAGTGGCAGTGCGTGACTTGCAAGTAAGTGAATCTGCTTTAACAGGGGAATCAGTTCCCGTTCAAAAAGCAATTGAAGCGCTAGATGCTGATACGGTTTTAGCCGATCGCCGTAACATGGTTTATGGAAGTAGCTTGGTGACATTCGGAACCGCCAAGGGAATTGTAGTAGCGATCGCCAATCAAACTGAAATTGGGCGTATTTCGCAATTAATAGAGCAGAATACAGAGCTAGAGACTCCCCTCACGCGCAAGATCGAGCAATTTAGCAAGAGTCTTTTGTACGTCATCTTGGGATTAGCCGCCTTTATGTTTGTGGTGGTGATGGGCAAAGGTGGAACTTGGACAGAGGGCTTTAAATCCGCTGTCGCCCTAGCCGTGAGTGCGATCCCTGAAGGACTTCCCGCCGTAGTGACCGTCACCTTAGCGATCGGCGTAGAACGAATGACAAAGCAACACGCGATTATTCGGAAGCTACCAGCCGTAGAAACCCTTGGTAGTACGACTGTAATTTGTTCTGACAAAACGGGGACACTCACCGAAAATCAGATGACTGTACAAGCAATCTATGCTGGAAATCATTCCTATGGGGTTAGTGGAGTTGGCTATGAGTCGCAAGGTGCGATTTTACAAGAGCAGCATCCCATAGAAATCGATCGGTTGCCGGCATTGCGGGAATGCCTAAAGTGTGGTTTATTATGCAATGACTCCCATATCCAAACCAAAGATGGACAGTTGACTGTAGCAGGCGATCCAACTGAAGGTGCATTAATTGTTTCGGCACAAAAAGTGGGATTGACATTACAGGATCTAGAACAGGAACAAACAAGGCTAGACACTATTCCCTTTGAGTCACAGTTTCAATATATGGCAACTTTGCATCAGCGTAAGGAGGATGGACAAGATACCGATCGCCACATAGTTTATATCAAGGGTTCGGCGGAATCAATTCTGAAACGATGTCATCGTCAACTGGATGCAAATGGAGAATTAATCGACTTAGAACGTCAGCAAATTGAGGAAACTATCGATCGGATGGCTTCTCAAGGTTTGCGAGTACTCGCTTTTGCGAAGAAAGAAATTTCCGATCGATTTCAGGCGATCGATCATGAAGATATTCAGACTGGGCTAGTATTTCTAGGACTTCAAGGGATGATCGATCCACCACGAGCCGAAGCGATCGCCGCTGTGCGTACTTGTCATTCTGTAGGCATCCAAGTCAAAATGATTACGGGTGACCATGCACTTACTGCCGCCGCGATCGCGCGACAAATGGGATTCAGCCAAGATGAGAAGCCCCTTGTGTTTACTGGTAAGCAGCTTTCTCAAATGGACGATCGAGAACTAGCAGATGCGGTGGAAAAGAGTAACGTTTTTGCGCGGATTGCACCTGAACAAAAACTGCGCCTAGTCACAGCCTTACAGTCGAAAGGCGAAATTGTTGCCATGACAGGAGATGGAGTCAATGATGCTCCTGCCTTAAAGAAAGCTGATATTGGCATAGCGATGGGAATTACAGGTACGGAAGTTGCCAAGGAAGCGGCAGATATGATCTTGACTGATGATAACTTTGCCTCGATTGAATTAGCAATCGAAGAAGGACGCACGGTTTATGGCAATCTGCTAAAAACGATTGGATTTATTCTCCCCGTCAACGGTGGTGAAGCCCTGACCATATTAGTGGGAATCTTAGCGGCTACTTCTTTGCCAATTTTGCCTGTGCAGATCCTCTGGGTAAATATGGTTAGTTCTGTTGCCCTAAGCGCCACGCTTGCTTTTGAGCCAAAATCGACTGACACCATGCGGCGATCGCCCCGCAGTCCTCACGAACCAATATTAACTCCAAAATTACTATGGCGCATCCTGATTATTTCTGCCTTTAATCTAATTGCTGTATTTGGTGTTTTTGAATGGATTTGGCAAACTACTAGCAATCTCGACTTAGCGCGAACTATGGCAGTACATACCCTCGTTTCCGCCGAAACTTTCTATCTATTGAGTATTAGTCAATGTATTCCATCTCTGTTCGCTTATTTCCAAAATCGCTATTCAAAAAATCTCGTAAAAAATTGCAATTTAAAAATTGCCTATATCCCTGCGATCGGTGTGGCTTGCGTTTTCATCTTTCAAGTTTTCTTTAGCCAGTTACCTTTCGTCAATCCTCTATTTCATACTCAACCACTCAGTATGATGCAAGCATTGATTTGCATCAGTGCAGGTGTTCCTGTGATATTACCTGCACTATTTTTAAAGCGATTTGCACCGCTTAATTAAATGAATGGGAGTTTGTGGCTTGGACTACCAAGTCTAAGACAGAAAATAATTCTGCGTTCGTATAAATGGGAAATGGATAGAAGTAAGCATAAGACGAAGAAGGAAGTCCCGATCGATCTAACTTAAATTACTCCTAACATAGAAACGCGATCGCCGCCCTCCCGATCCCCCCCCGTTTTATCCTCATTTTCTTAACTATAGGAAAGATAATCTATCCGTATTGTTAATCAAAATGCGGACATGACTATCAAACTATTGAGACATCCCCATTTGGAAACTGAAATTTTAGAGCGAAATCTATCCTCTACAATTGACAGGCAACGTCGATATGCTCTCATTTCCGTCCATGGAGATCCATCTGTTCAACTCGGCAAAGATGGTGCGGGTGGTCAAAATTTATACGTTAAATCATTGGGGTTATCGCTGGCAAAACGAGGTTGTCAAGTTGATATGTTTACTCGTCGCGAATCTTCCGATCGGCCCGATATTATCGAGCATGCAAACGGATGCCGTACGATTCGTCTTACTGCAGGTCCGACCAAATTTATTCACCGCGATGAATTATTTCCTTATCTACCCGAATTTTTAGAAGCATGGTTAAAATTCCAACAACAAACTGGAACTACCTACGATCTAATTCATTCTAATTATTGGCTTTCTGGATGGGTGGCGCTACAGCTGCGATCTCGTCTTGGCATTCCTCAAGTGCATACTTATCACTCTGTGGGAGCCGTTAAATACAAGGCAATGGATATAGTGCCAAAGATAGCTCTTTCTCGTTTAGGCATAGAGTGGGCTTGTTTAGAACAATCAGATTGTGTAGTTGCAACCAGTTTAAAAGAGAAACAAGATCTACGGCAATTGGTTTCTCAGCAAGGCCAGATTCAAGTAATTCCCTGTAGTATTGATATTCAGCATTTCTCTCAGGTAGATAAAGTACACGCAAGGCAACAATTGGGAATTCCTGATAATCAGAAAATGATTCTTTATGTCGGTCGTTTTGACGAACGCAAAGGCATAGAAGTTTTGGTTAGAGCCTGTGCCCAACTGCCAAGCATACTCAAGGATCGATGCCAAATCTATCTTGTGGGCGGTAGTCATAAAAATGCTGTGGATACAGTCGAACAACAGCGCATTCGTAGTTTAGTCACTGAGTTAGACTTAAACAATATCACTACATTTACAGGATCGATCGATCAAACCCATTTGCCTACCTATTACGCAGCAGCGGATATTTGTGTTGTTCCCAGCTATTATGAGCCTTTTGGCTTGGTGGCGATCGAAGCAATGGCAGCGAGAACTCCTCTGATTGCCAGTAAGGTGGGCGGATTGCAAGAGACAGTTCTTGATGGCGAAACAGGCTTACTAGTCCCACCAAGAGATCCAGAAGCCCTGTCAAATGCGATTACCAGACTGCTGAGCGAACCGCAAACTGCCAGATCGATGGGAATATCTGGTTACGAACGGGTGTGTTCTCAGTTTGGTCAAAGGGCAGTTGCTGAAAAGATGCATCTTCTTTATGACTCTCTAATTTATAAAAATAAATTCTCTCAGTCCAATCACTATATATAGCAGTTTTCAAGCAAATACGGACGGAATTTACAATCAATGGAAGTGCTGAAATTCCTGTCTCTTTAACCTTTCTCTGTCATTTCATGATATCCACGTAAATATGAAAACCGCGATATCATCACGACTTATTATTACTCGAAAATAGGTGAATCGATGCAATTAGATACCTTATATTTACGACAATCCGAACTAATTCAAACGCAGAAAATCGTTCAAGCGATTTTTGTGGGCGGACAATCTTTTTCGGTTAGCGGGGAGGGCTATAGCCCTCATGGCAATATCTATTGCGACCGCCAACAGATCGATCCTTGGTTGTTTCCTGGATTAGAAGAATGCTTAATTGCAGGACTACTGTGCAATAACTCGAAGTTAGTTAAGAAAGAAAAGAAGTGGATGGCTGTTGGCGATCCCAATGAAGTGGCGATGATTACACTGGCATACAAAGCAGGATTGGAGCGATCGCAACTGTTAGAAGCTATGCCTCTACTAGACATCATAATTTCGATGGATGGATTTAGTGGAGTGGTAACCCTACATAAAGTCATTCCTATCCTTAAGAGGAATTCTAAGCATCATCATGTCATGTATGGTAGGAGCCTAGTAGATAAGGTTCTTGCCCATTGTGAATGGATGACCAATTTAAACGGTCAAAAAATGTGGATTAATTTGCCAGAAATAGAGCAAACAATCGCAGATATGAAAAACAAAGGTTTAGATCCCATTATCTTGACGAAAAAGTATGTTCCTCCTACCTATGACAATTTAAGTTTGCTAGATTTTCATTCTGGACTAATATTTATGGGCATCCAAGGTGTCATGGAGTTGAAATAATTCGATAATCCCCAGTAATTCGCTCTGCATTTTGAATGATTTTTGCACTCAAATCATTCAATAGTATCTCTTGAAAGTTGAGAAGGAGATGACTGCGGTTGTGGGATGTGAATTGTAAAAGTTGTACCCGCACCAGTATGACTATCTACCATAATCTTACCTTGGTGTAAATCGAGGCAACGCTTGACTAAAGCTAGACCTAGACCAGTTCCTACAATTCCTCTGGCATTTGCACCACGACTGAATGGTTCAAATAAAATAGTTTGAGTCTCTGAAGAAATGCCCATTCCTTCGTCTTTAATCTGAAAGGTAATCATGTCTACTTGTCCGTTCAAAACAAAGTCAATATTGCTGCCAATGGGAGAGTATTTGATTGCATTGGATAGGAGATTGCTCAATACAGAATAGATCGACACCTCATCAAGCCAGCCATGAGTGCGATTGCCTAGATCGATTAGCTTGATCGTATGCTGAAAGCGATCGCTTAACTGCATATCTTCGACCAAATTCAGACAAAAAGACTGAAGTTCTACCCAACTAGGATTATATTCTAACTTTCCCGCATCAGCACGGGCTATGGTTAAGACATCGGCAAGCATATGCTTCATAGATTTTGCGGAAGATTCAATTCTTGTCAAACTTCGCAATTGCAATTGCTCAACTCGATTTTCTAGATTATCTTTGAGCAACTGAGCCGATCCTAAAATTACGCTTAAGGGTGTCCGAAATTCATGAGATACCAATGCTAAAAACTCTAACTTAAGTTCGCTCAATTCTTTCTCTTGTAAAATTTTTCGTTGCATTCTCTCGGCTTTTTGGCGCCTTAATAATTGCTGATAAAATACGATATAAACTATCAGGAAAATCGTAAAACTGAGCATTGTACCGACGTTCTCGATCGCCATCCGATATTGCATATCGTTATTTGAATGCTCTATCCATATTTTTAACGAGCTCTGTTCTTCTGATTGTATGGCTACGAACACCTGCTGTAGAGCTGTCCGATTTTTACTCGTAGCAATCACCATCGGATGATTAGGAGATAGTTCGTTAGGATTGAGATGAAATAAGATATTCGATTTTAGATATAGCTTCTGTCGTTCTTCAATCAGCGATCGCAGTTGCTGTAAATGCTCTTTTTGTGAAGTCCTGCTCTCAAGAGATTGTTCGAGAGCATTAAGGATCTCAAATGCTCTTGCGATCGCAAAATTGTAACGTTCTAACTCAACTTGCGTACCAAATAAAAGATAGCCTCGCCTTCCTGCCTCAGCTTCATTAAGAGTTGCTTGAACTTCAGCAAGATATTCTAAAGTAGTATAGGTTTTTTTAATACGCTCCGTACTCTTAATCAGTTGAATCGCATTTTGATATGAGATCCAACTGATTATGCCCATCAGTAAAAGAGCAGCACATAAGCCACCCACAATCAACTTTTGTTCTAAGTTCCACTTCATACTATGAGAATATTGGTAGTCGAAGATGACATGCAGTTGGCAGACATACTAGCCGAAGCACTGACGAATCAACAGTTTATTGTTGATGTTGCCAATAATGGTGAAATAGCATGGCATAGTTTACAAACTTTAGAATACGATCTAATGATTTTAGATGTTACTTTGCCTAAAATTGATGGACTACGTCTGTGTAGACTATTACGAGAGAGTAATCTTCAACATAATGCAAATACTCCTGTTTTGATGCTAACGGCAAGAGATGCGAGTGCTGATAAAATCTTTGGACTTGATGCTGGAGCCGATGCCTATATGATCAAACCCTTTGATATGGGAGAACTAATGGCACAGGTGAGAGCGCTGATCCGTCGTGGTGGTAAAAGTAGCACTTCGATGTTATCTTGGGGAACCTTATCCCTAAACATTAGTACCTATGAAGTTATCTACGATGGCGAACTGCTATCGTTGACTCCTAAGGAATTTCAACTATTGGAATTACTAGTTTCTAGCGGTCGTCGCGTTCTCAGCCGTCCTGGAATTATTGAACGTCTGTGGTCGCTTGACGATCCACCCAGCGAGGAAGCCGTTAAATCACATATCCGCAGCCTTCGCCAAAAATTCAGACTGATTGGTGCTCCTGACGATCTGATCGAGACCGTGCATGGATTAGGATATCGGCTCAAGCAATTTTGACGATAGAGACTGCTTTACATAGTTATCCCCCCGATTTCTCCCCGATCGCTCCCCAAAATGTATCTTGGTTATCAGTCACGATATATTTTGTTGTCAATGCTTGCTTAAGTCAACTCCATGACGAAATTTACAAATCAATTTCTCTTGATTACAGATTTAGATAATACGCTTGTAGGAGACGATCTCGCAACAAAGGAGTTAAATCAGTATCTTTCCACCAATCGTCAACATTATGTATTGGTTTATGCCACAGGGCGCTCCTACAATTCAGCCCAGCACTTAATGCAAGAACGGGAGCTAATAGAACCTGACTATTGGGTAACAGGGGTTGGGACAGAAATTTATGCACGGGGATATTTAGATCTGACTTGGGCGATTAAAATCAGTACAGATTGGAATAGTGGTGAGATAGCTTCGCTTATTGATGAGCAATTTCCATCACTCAAACCTCAAAACAAGGCAGAACAGAA
Organism: Tumidithrix elongata BACA0141; assembly: GCF_036349135.1. Lineage (NCBI taxonomy): Bacteria > Bacillati > Cyanobacteriota > Cyanophyceae > Pseudanabaenales > Pseudanabaenaceae > Tumidithrix > Tumidithrix elongata. Next base: position 4,701 of record NZ_JAZBJZ010000099.1, on the reverse strand, counting down.
TCCTTGGAAGTTAAGTTTTCATCTAGATTCTCTCGATCGTTCAATATCAAGGCTGCAAGAAGTATGCGAAACTAACACAAAATATTCTGAACTGGAGAATACACCATTTCCAAAATATACTTCACAGTTCGTTATGTTGAAAGAAAGAAAAAGCTGTACGAACGCTACGCTTGAAAAATTGGATGCTAGTTTGAAACGTAAAGGTTTAAATGCTCAAATCGTTTTTAGTAGTAATGTTGATGTTGATATTTTGCCGATAAATGCAAATAAGGGAAATGCCGTCCAATATCTCCAAGAAAAAACAGAAATTGCCCCCTACAGAACTTTGGTATGTGGCGATTCGGGTAATGATATTAGTATGTTTCGGCAAGATACATTTGGAGTAATAGTTAACAATGCTCAAACCGAATTAGTTGAATGGTATCGAGCTTATTCTGATAGGCGTCATTATCTTGCCAATAATTCATACGCTGGTGGTATTTTAGAGGCTATGCAAAAGTTTAATCTCCTTTTTAAATAATGATGCTCTCAAGAATTTCAAGAAGCTTATTTTTAGTGGATCTATCTCTACAGGAATAAGTTTGCCAAACGATTTGTATTGTCATAAGGATCGTGGATTTATTAAGGTGCTGTTCTTTAGAAATAATGGGCATTCTAAAATAATGACTCTACACCATTAGAATTGCAGGTAATTTAGTTCACGATCCTAAGTATAGTGCTTGCCTACTTAGTTGGAACGCAGCCAGATTGAGCACAAAATCCATAGCTTCATGTAAATTTATTGAATTACGAAGCAGTTTGCGAATCCGAGCTTTCAACTAAGCCCAACATTTCTCAATGCGATTTAGGTCAGGTGAATAGGGTGGTAAATAGGGCTTGCTGAAAATGTCATTATGCGGAGATCGAGAGATAGGATACAAAAAGAGAATCAAAATTCGTTAAGATGCGAGGTTTTCTACAGAAAGCTGAAAAATCAAAGTCTTGTTCCAATCTTTCAGGAGCCAAACTTTTCCAGTCAAACGTAAGCAAGGAAAAAGAGAACAATAAAAGCTGCTTGAGCAGCCACTCCAAATTCATCACCAAGAGAGTGAAAGCGATCGCCGTTTCAGAAGTAGCAGTTTACGCAAGGTGATTAAAAATCAACAGATTTTCCCATCTGATGAGGCTGCTTTTACAGTAAATAGCATTCTGATAATCCACAAAATTCATCCTAAAACTAAGCTAAGAATTGACCTTACTGCTCTTATCTTGCAGCAGCTTTGATCGGAGTTTGCTGTAAATTGGTCCATTTGGCGATGCTGAATATCTCTAAAAAGTGAACGATGCCGATTAAGGACTGGAAACCTGCCCTGAATCGCATTGACTTTTTATTTGGAGATCGTCTCCATGCTTGATGTTCAGAGTTTACACAATTTACTTGACACTCGATCGCTTTTATTTGAAAACTTATACCCCTACAGCAAAAACCTGCTCCGCCTTCAAATTCAACTCTGGAAAGGCTAAAGAAATAATGCGATCGCTGCCACGGAACTGTTGCATTTGGTACTCCCCATCCACTAACTGATAGACCGAAAACGTGGGTGTTTTCGGTGAGCCAATATAGCGTCTACCGCCCAATCCCAAATAATCAACAATCCAATATTCTGGGATACCCAATTCCTCATAGTCAATGAACTTATGACCATAATCGTCCCGCCAATTCGAGCTGACAACTTCAATGACAACCCGTATCGATTTCCCCTGAGTAATAGTAGAATGCTTTTTCCATAAAGGTTCTTCATTCAACGAAAACTGATCTAAGACAATCACATCAGGGCTATAGCCCGACTTGTCAGTATCTATAGGTTTGACGATCGCTTGGCGCGGAATAATATAAGGCAGAGACAATCGGTCAATTTCAACACCTAGCTTGACCCCTAGCAACCCTCCAACTTGCTCATGAGTTCCTGTTGGTTGCATTTCAATCACCACCCCATTCCATAGTTCATAGCGACCGTAGCCATCCGGATACCAGTCCAAAAACTCGTCCAGGGTCATTAGTTGAGGAACCGTTTGAACCATTGCACTTACGCTTTTGATGTTTGTGTCACCTTTAAGTATAGTTTAGCGGATGAGGGCACATGGCACCGATTCTGACGAAGATAAGCCATTCTGCCTGAAAGACTTTCATTCATTTGTTTTCAGGGTAAGAACTTCACTTGAAATATTGAAGTCGGAGATTTTTGGATCTCAATTTGGGTTTAAGCCGTAGTTACTGAATGCAGAGCATTTTGGGGTACGACAACGATTCGTTCATTTTAGGTTCATAAGGATGGCTTGACATATCAAAAGACTTGGATGGCTACTTTCGATCGCTTGAGTACGTTCCCAAGGTATTTTGCAAGACTCCGAAGTCATAACTTTTGTTTCTAAATCAAGTCCAGCATTTTTACATGGAGTTTAATATTATTAGGAAATAATTTTTCTAAACTTATGATTACTGCAATCTCCTTAATTGCTTTAGGTGTTGTGTTTAATATTATCCTCATGATTCCTAAATCGAAATTGGTATCTTGTAACACTCCCTGTAAATCCTGTGGATATCAAATCGCCTCGATCGATCGCCTTCCCGCTTTACATGACTGCCCGAACTGTCAACGCATCTATAATTCCTAATGCTCACTGACGGCACCTCGAATAGGTCTAACTTTTTTAAAAAATAGAACTAGCACAGCACTACCAAATAGAGCACACCCGATAAAGAAAAAGCAGTCATTAAATGCCATCACATTCGATTCACGGCGAATGAGGCGATCGATAATGGCGATCGCTTGGTTTTTTGCCTGCACTGCATCACTAGTACGGCTAAGGAATAATTGGGTAAGTTGGTCAATGCGATCGCGAGTCAATGGATTAGCTATGGAAACTGCTTCTCCTAAACGATTGGAATGAAACTTTTCTCGGATCGAAAGTAATGTACCAAGGATGGCAATGCCTATAGAGCCTCCTAAATTACGCCCCATATTAAATAATGCCGATGCCGAGCCAATTTGTTTGGGTTCGATGCCACTCGTTGCTACGCTGGAAAGCGGCGTCATGATTAAGGGTTGTCCGAGGGCTCGAACGATTTGCGACCAGATCAATTGGTCGATACCAGTTTGAGCAGTCATGGTTGAGTTCATAAAGCAGCTAAGACCAAATAGGCTAAGACCTGTGGCAATTAGCAAGCGCAAATCCAATCGCTGCATTAATCTTGGCACTAAGGGTGTAATAAATAGTTGAGGTATGCCAGACCACATAATGGTTTCACCAATTTTCATGGCGTTATAGCCTTGGATTTGTGCCAAATATAAAGGTAAAAGAAAAACTGAACCATACAAGCCTAGCCCTGTTGCTAGATTCACTGCCATTGCCAAACCAAAGTTACGGCGACCAATAAGTCGGAGATTTAATAAGGGTTGTTTATTGGTAAATTGAACGACGATAAAAACAGGTAAGGCGATCGCGGCGACAATGGCAGATCTTTGAATCTCTTCGGAACCCAGCCAGTCCTTGCGATTACCTTCTTCTAAAAAGAATTCTAGTGAAGCCAAACCAATCGCCATGGAGGCAATTCCCCACCAGTCTCCATGTTTGAAGAGTTCCAATTTCATTGGTTTTGCAGCAATAGCATAGTTCACGCCAGCGAGCAGTAGCAGTCCAGGAATCACATTGAGATAGAAGATATACTGCCAGCTAAAGTTATCCGTCAACCAACCACCTACCGTAGGACCGATAGAAGGCGCAAAGGTAGCCGTAACACCAAACATTGCCAAGCCAATGGTTTGTTTCGCAGGCGGAAGCGTGGTCAGGATGACCGTAAAAGCCATCGGAATAAGTACTCCTCCTGTAAATCCTTGTCCTGCCCTAAACCAAATCATCATGGGTAAATTTTGGGCAAATGCACAAGCTATAGAAAAGAGTAAAAAAAGGCTGGCATTTATCAATAAGTAGCGACGGACTGAGAATACCTGACTTAGCCAACCGGTGAGCGGAATTGTTACAATTTCGGACACCAAATACCCTGTAGAAATCCATGAGCCTTCATCAATGGTGGCGCCTAATGCTCCAGTAATGTCATTCAAGGAGGCATTGGTAATTTGAATATCCAGTACTGCCATGAATGCTCCAAGCAGTGTGGACATTACACCAATCCAATCCTTGAGAGAAACTTGGTTTGATGATTGAGTGGCAGTTTGACTACTAGTAGAACTGGTCATCAACTTTCTCTGGTGATTGTGGGTAGCGATCGCCTGTGAATCATTTTGTTTCCACAATGGTAATTACAGACATCCCAGGAACGATTCGAGATTCATAGCCTTTGATACTATCAGGATCAAATACAACTTTAACTGGAACTCGTTGCACGATTTTGGTGAAGTTACCAGTGGCATTATCAGGAGGCAACAGCGCAAACTTGGCTCCCGATCCTGGGGAGAGGCTATCTACTTTTCCATGAAAGATATGGTTGGGGAAAGCATCAATTTTGATTTCTACGGCCTGCCCCGGCTCCATCTTTTGCAGTTGAGTTTCTTTAAAGTTGGCGATTATCCAAGGATTTAACTTCACAACCGACATTAAAGTTTGCCCTGCCTGTACTCGTTGTCCGATCTGTACGTTTTTATTGCCTATAGAACCGATTTGACATCTTTTATAATGGCGAATAAAGACCCTACAATCCTC
>NZ_JAZBJZ010000098.1:0-20286 GCF_036349135.1 Tumidithrix elongata BACA0141 | reverse complement strand
TCCTATGAAACCCCTCTTCTGTCTTTATTGCAAGGTTTTGTCCTGTACTAAGGAAAGGCGCATTAATAGACCTTCAAAAATCATCGCAACTATTTCAACAACAGGGAAATTTAGATCGGTATCGAAAAGTTATTAAAGAGATCGAAGAGATAGAAAAAATGCTGAGGTAGTGCTCAATACGCTTCAACCCTATTCAACTTTCGCTCATCTAGGCAAATATGCAAACAGCGGGAAAAATGATGTATTCCAAATAAAAGAATTTCCAAATCAGTTGATAGAAGTCTGTAATGGAAGTGCGATCGCTTAAATCGACCTGCAAACTCTGCCACCATAAAACCGATAAGAGAATGCTATGGCTAATGGCTAGAGCGATCGCATGGACTCCAGTAAGCCAAGGCGTGAAACTTAAAATTGCGAATCCAAGATAGAGAACAGCGAGAATTTGACGGGAGAGATTGAAGACAGTCACCTGCCCTAAAGTCAGGGTGAGCGTGGTAATCCTAAACTTGGCATCTCCTTCCGTGTCGGGCATATCCTTAAAGATCGCGATTACATAGGTAAAGATCAGCACAAATCCCGTCAGTCCCCATACAGAGCTAGGGATAGACCAGATGGAATCGAGCTTAATGGAATCGAGATTATTCGCAAATAGATGGCTGAGAACTTGTTGGAAATGTAGAAATAAGCCCAGATTAATTACAATGCCCCTCACCGTAAAGATACAAAAGGCTGCCCAAAATGGAAATCGTTTTAAGCGGATGGGTGGCAAAGAATAGATCGTACCGAGAAACAGGCTGATCAGCACTGTGGCAGCGAGAAACACCCCCTGCCAGATCGCGATCGCTACCGCCAAGATCCCCATTACAGCCACAATGGCTCTACCTGTGGGGATAGAAAAATCTCCAGAGGCTAAAGGTAAATAGGGTTTGTTGATCTTATCGATTTCGACATCTTCTAACTGGTTCAGCCCCACAATATAGACATTGCCGCACAGACAAGCGATCGCTGCCCATAGCAAACTGGGGATCGGAGCAAGGGTAAGTTCTAGTTTATAGGGTACAAGTGCGATCGCAAACAAAGCGATCGTGCTCAAGCATGTGCCAATAATGGTGTGTGGGCGACCAAACTGCCAAAACGCCCCGAGTTTTTGCGTAATTTTTTGCATGCTATAAGTTTTATCGCAATTTCGCTAGAACTGACGACAAATCCAAATTTTAGGACATTCGGGTAGGAAGTAAAATTTCCGATCTTCCCCCTTTGCAAGGGGGAATTAAAGGGGGTAAGTCCGACTTACTAGGTAGCAACAGTAGTTTCTTTGCTAGAAATATTCTTATGTCTGCGTGAGGCAAGTGGGTAAAAAACGGCATCGTAGCTTTTTATCGAAGGATTACAGGTAATTTTGCCCATTTGACCTGAAGTTAACCCAACAAAAAGAGCCTAACGAATTAGGCTCTTTAAGAAATTAATTTATGAGTTCGCGGTTAAAGATTACAGTAGGCCGATTTGGGAAAGAATTCCGTGACCGGTGATCAGCTCTGTTCCTAGACCAATTACGAAACCTAGCATCGCTAGACGACCATTCCAAGTTTCGGCGAAGTTGTTAAATCCAAACTTTGGTTCTGTGTTTTCCATGGTGTTTTGTCTCTTGTTTTGGGTTAGGTTAAGAGTTGTTTCTTAATATAAAGATAAATGTAGAAATCGAATAAGACCATCCTGCTAGAGATAGAGATAACGATTTGAGCTATTTCTTAACCAATCCAATTAGACTTATAGGAGTACCTATGGATATGCTTACAAAAATAAGTGCTAAGTTTTGATCTTATTGAGCCATAAAATTTCATGTTAGGTAAAGTCATCGGCGGACGCTACAAAATTGTTAGTCATCTCGGTAGTGGAGGGTTTGGCGAAACCTATGTGGCTGAGGACTTACAGCTACCCGATCGCGCTCGCTGTGTCGTCAAACGACTCAAGCCTGAATCTAAGGATTCATTTATCTTGCAAACGGCAAGAAGGCTGTTTGAAACCGAGGCAAAAGTTCTGCACCGCTTGGGCAAACACAACCAAATCCCTCAACTTTTGGCTCACTTTGAGGAAAACCGAGAATTTTACCTCGTCCAAGAACTCATTGATGGTCAAGATCTCGCCCAAGAATTAGGGGTGTCGCGATCGAGCTCGGGTGTCGCCAGAAATGCGATCAAGACTGAGGCGCAAGTGCTGGACTTTCTCGAAGATGTCCTACAAATTTTGGAATTTGTGCATCAGCAGGATGTGATTCACCGTGATATTAAGCCCGCCAACTTACTTAGACGAAAGAGCGACGGCAAGTTAGTACTAATTGACTTTGGGGCGGTCAAACAAATTTATACCCAGTTATCATCGCAAAACCCTCAAGCCGAGCCGACCAATATGACAGTGGCAGTGGGAACCGTTGGCTATATGCCCAACGAGCAAGCCAATGGAAAACCCAGACTGTGCAGTGATATCTATGCCGTAGGCATGATCGCAATTCAATCCCTGATCGGCATTCCCCCTAGTCAACTCCCCGAAGATCCCGCCACCAGTGAAATTGCTTGGCGACAGTCACCGCCCAACGCCAAGATTACCTACCGTGCCGAGGTGAGTCCTGAGTTGGCAAACGTACTAGACAAGATGATACGGTATGACTTTCGCCAACGCTACCAGTCCGCCTCAGAAGCTTTGGTTGATGTGCGGAAATTGCGATCGCATTTGGCTTCGACGATGATTGCAAGTAACGAGCCAAGACAGGGTAGTTCGCCCAGCCAAGCCCTTACGCAGAGCGTTAACCAACTGCCTCCTCCTCCATTACCTAATTCCAATGCAGTCGCTCCACTCGCCTTTACCGATGTGGTTGCACCCACCGTCAGAGAAGCTCCAACGAAACCGCAAAGGTCAGGCGGGGCATTTTGGGCTGGAGTCGGTTTGTTCGCACTGGTGGTTTCGGTCGGTGTTGCCGCGATCGCAATCTCTCGGTTTAGCTCTAAACCAACGCCTCAACCTCTAGCAAGTACAGAGATCAAGGTCGAGCCCAGCAAAACACCCACAACTTCTACATCAACGCCAACCCCAACTGCCACGGTCTCAAATACGCCAAGCCCCACACCCAAAAATGGTTCTATTCCTACATCCCCTACACCCAAGTACGCATTTTTATCGGAGCGACCCGTTACCGATGCTGACTTAAAAGGCAAAAGCATGGATGAACTCGATATTATGCGCAATGAAGTATATGCCCGTTATGGTCGTCGGTTTAGAGATCTAGAATTGCAGGCTTTTTTTGATGCCCAACCTTGGTATAAGCCCCGCTATTCACCCGAGGATTTTCCCCATAACATACTCACCTCGCTAGAAAAGCAGAATGTAAAAGAGATCGTTGAGTTTCAACAGCGATCGCAACAGGGACAGTTGCCCGTCGTCCCAACCACCTGTGCCTCTCCTAAACGAGTTATCGAAGATCTCGATCCACCGATTAATGTGCGTAAGGGGCCTGGTATTACCTTTCCAGTTGTCGGGAAGCTCAATAATGGTGTGGAAATATCTGTGACTACTGAGAAAAACGGATGGTTTCAAATTAGTGCGCCCTTAAATGGATGGGTTGCTGCCAATCGCACGGCATTGATTTGCCCTAAGTAACTGGATCTATATGAAAGCTAGGTTGTAAGGAATGACATCTGCAAGAAGGAGGAAACGATGGGCAAAGCATTTGTCCTCGATCGCGTCGATCGCTATCTTTTGTCTATTCCCAGCCTGTCAATCTCAAACTCAGTCTTCGGAGTCAGGCAGTAATCCCGTTCCAATGGATGTGAAATCAGAAGTTAAACCAGAAGTTAAACCTACTGCCATCAGTGCCAAACCTTCGGGCGATCCAGAACCTATGCTTGAGCGAATTCCTTCTAGTCCAGCGCAGTTGGTCGATCTCCAAGCGATCGATCCTCGCATTCGTCTAGATATACGTTATGCCACAACCAATAATTTCCTCAAGCAGAAAGTCTATCCTGTCAGCCGTTGTCTATTGCGGTGGGCAGCAGCCGAAAAGTTAATAAAGGCACAAACCGAGTTGGCTAAACAGGGTTTGGGTTTAAAGGTCTACGATTGCTATCGACCTCTGTCCGTGCAGAAACAAATGTGGCAAGTACTGCCTGACGATCGCTATGTGGCGAATCCAGCCAACGGGTCGCGGCACAATCGCGCATCAGCGGTGGATTTGACCTTGGTCGATCGCACGGGCAAAGAGTTAGAAATGCCCAGTGGGTTTGATGACTTTTCGCAGCGATCGCACTTGGGCTATCAAGGAGGGAGCCAAGCTGCACAAAAAAATCGCCGTTTGCTCGTAGACACCATGCAACGTCATGGATTTTTACCCATCCAAACGGAATGGTGGCATTTTGATGTGAAGGGCTGGCAAGATTTTCCGATCTTGGATATTCCTCTGGATGCTGCTTCCCTAACTGTGGATCGATCCAAAAACTAACCGAAAAATATTTTTTCGATCTACCCTTTTAGTTCAATTTACGCGCGATCGGCTAACTGCTACAGTTAAGTCATACTCATTGTGAGTTCATTTAAGTTCGTCTTGACCCAAAAATTATTCAAAGGAAAGTGGAGATTATGAATAGAGTTCCAGATGTCGTATTTAAAACCCGTGTAAGAGATGAGTCTATCGGAGGATCTAACCCCTTCCGTTGGCAAGACCTTACCACGCAAGATGTCTTTGCTGGCAAGCGAGTTGTTCTTTTTTCGCTACCTGGTGCCTTTACCCCCACCTGTTCTACCAGTCATTTGCCTCGCTATGAAGAGCTATATGCCGAGATGCAATCCCTAGGGGTCGATCAAGTGATCTGTTTATCGGTCAATGATGCTTTTGTAATGTACCAATGGGGTAAGCAACAGGGTGTCAAGAATGTCTTTTTACTACCAGATGGCTCAGGAGAATTTACCCGTAAGATGGGCATGTTAGTCGTTAAAGACAACCTTGGTTTTGGTATGCGCTCTTGGCGTTATTCCATGGTTGTGGATGATGGCAATATCGAAAAGCTATTTGTAGAGCCAGGGTTTTCTGATAATTGCCCCACCGACCCCTTTGAGGTGTCAGATGCAGATACCATGTTGACCTATCTCAAGTCTGTCAAAAAATAGAAATCTCTGAAAATCTTCTATAGAGGAGATTCACTAAAATATACTACTTAGCTAAGGGAGCCTAAGATGCGATCGCATCTTAGACTCCCTTAGCTGATTTCAGCTATGCAACACTGCCTTAATATTTAAAAATATTGAGGGAATAGCCGATATCCTCATGCCGACATTTACAAACTAAGCAAGCTGTGACAAGGTTTTTAATGGGTGGGCGAAGCGGAAACTTAAATCTCAATCTTGTGAACTGCGGAATTGATCGTTTTAATCAGCAAAAACCTTGCACTATGCTATAAATAACTACTTTAAGATTTGCATTGGCCTAGCCTTTCTCTGAGAGAGGGATCTCAAAGCATATAGGCAACGTTTAAATTTGAGCACTTAATTTTCTTTGCTAATCCATTAGCAACCAAAAAACTAGTTGTGTTGAGAGAGCAATTCTAAGATTTAGGTCACTTCTATCAAGAAGTTCAATGTAGTGCGATAGCAGAGTAAGACAATGGAAGATGAGAGCGATAGATTAACTGCCCCAGAGAAAAGCATACAACTTCCCAGCAATATTGTGATGCCAGAGTTTGGGGAAGTCAATGTTCGTGGCACGGGAGACGAAACCTTTGTAGAATTTACGATCTTGATGGAACCTCAGGGCAAATATGCTGAGGGATGGAGAACGGGAATCGCCCTAGATGCGAGTGCCTCCATGAAACGTTCCTATGGGCGCAAGGTGTCTGGACGTGTCGATCCTGCGGTCTTGACAAAGTACATGAAAAAAGGACTGCTCAAATCTTATATCGAAGATGGAGAACCAATCCGATGCCTACAAAAAGAGGCCTACGAGGAAATTAAACAAAAAGGCTATGTCTTTAAAACAACTCCGAATATTTTGCAACCCCTAGCCCAAGAATTTACTTCCTATTTAGCCAATAGTTTAGATGGCGTGGGTAGAACTGCTTTAATTTATTGGGGATGTGGCAAGGGTGATGAAACTCAAGCGATCGGAGAGTTTAATGCCGCCGATTGTCGCAATCTCTCTATTACTGGGCCAAGAGATATCAAGCTTGGAAACGCTACCAAGCTAATGCCTGCGATCGCTTACTTTACCGAACAATATCCAGATGCCAAGCGGGGGCTATATCTATTTATTACCGATGGTCGCATTGACGATCTAGAAGAGGTGAAGCAATATACCTTGCAGTTAGCCCACGATATTACCTCTGGTAAACGGAACTTTGTGAAGTTTATTTTAATTGGCGTGGGGGATGGAATCGATCGCTATCAATTACAGGAACTTGATGACTTTGACACAGGCACGAGTATTGATATTTGGGACTATAAGGTTGCCAATGAAATGCAAAGCTTAGTACAAATTTTTTCTGAAGTTGTAGGAGAGCAACAGATCGTAGCGGATCGAGGCGCAATCTATAGTCCTCAGGGAGAATGCGTTAAACTCTATGCGGATGGTCTACCCGCTCAAGCCAGTTTCTCGATGCCTGCTGGTTCGGAATGGTTTGAACTAGAGGTCAGTGGGAAGCGAATTCGCCAGACAATTGTCGTGGATGAGTCTATGGCGATCGTGCCCCTCCCCAAACAGACAGATATCGATTCTTCCAATAGATTTGGCTTTGGAAAACTTGGCTGTACTGGGTTGATGGCTAGTTTCCTTTTACTAGGTGGCGCGATCGCCTATGCTGTGGTCAATTTCTATTCAAGTCCAAATTTAGGCATCAATTCAAGCAAGAACCCCGACTCCAAACCCAATACAGAAATGCTCTCTGGACAAGATCGAGGTGTTGCTTCTTCTAGCCCTACAGATCTATCATCGCATCAGGCTACGAGTAAGCCATCGACACCAAATTCTGGCTCGCTGGGTCAATCTAGCGATCGCGGCGTGGTATCTCCTTCTGCAAAGGCAACGCAACCTTCGCAAAATTCCACCTCTACAACGATCGCGAAGGTTCCAAATGATGGTGACGCTGCTTTAAAGCCCTCTCCATCAACACAGGGAACAACTTCGGGTTCTAGTCCTAATGTAGGTTCAGATCGAACTTCAAATCAATCCTCGGACAAGAATAATATTCCAAATCAACGGCATAAAAGTATCACGCCTCCCCCACCAAACGCATCCTCTAATGCATCTGGGAATCAAGGAGCTAAGTCGCCAGTAACTGGAGGGGATTCAAGCAATCCAAGCGATCGCAACTTCAGCGCGCTCGTACCCGATACGCAGGTGATTATCTACTTCCCTGTGAATGAATCTAGCCTTACAGCCGCTGAATTCACCAAACTCAACGAATTTTGGAGCAAAATCAAGAACAAGAAAGGTGTGATCTCCGTGAAAGGATATACCGATTCCTACGGGGAAAATACTTATAACTTGGGACTCTCTAATGCAAGGGCAAATGAAGTGATCGATCAATTGAGAAGTATGGGTTTAACTGAAAACTATAAACTGACCCTTGAAGCATTAGGCGATTTGAACCCAATTAAGGATAACAATACCGATACTGGCAGGGCTTTTAACCGCAGAGTTGTAGTGTCTTTTAAGGCATCTTAAATTCCAAGTTTTACTAGAAGTTTCACCAAAAGTTTCACCAAAAGTTTCACCAAAAGTTTGCCAAATCTCGATTTGTCAAACCTCTACCTTGTAGTTCAATGTATGCTCGTCACCGGGCAGTCCGCGAAATCCCCAGTTGTGCTTAGGATTTTCAAAAATGGTAATTTCTAAGTCTTGCGGTGAAATTCCCAACTCTTGCTGACAATGGGTAAATAGGAGTCGCATCAGTTGTTTTTTGGCTTCTACACTGCGCCCCTCAAACATGCTAAATTCGAGAATTGTGTAGCGATCGCTGCGCCCCTGTGGGTAGAAAAAATCCTCCTTAGCAAGGGGGAAAAATCGATGAGCGCGTTTGTCGGCTGGATAGTGTAAAGCCTCCATGACACAGGCATGAATTAAATCGGAAAGCTGTTTTTTGATGGGATCTAGATGCGATCGCAAACCATAAATTTTTACTTGTGCCATAGCTCGTAGAATAAAACACGATTAAAGTCCAGGAATTTCCGAAAGTTTACCCTCTAATTCTTCTACGCTAAAATTCGTCATTTCTTTCCATTCTTCAACGGTAAAGTCATAACCTGCTTGCTGTGCCATTAGGACAAATTGCTCTAGATTTGGAGCAGCATTCAGCTTTTCTTTAAGCTCAGGGTTGGCTTGAACCGCTCGATATAATTTTGCCACTTGCTCTTTAGCCATCGTTTTCACTCCACCTTAAGCAAATTTTTATAAAATAGGGGTATGGCACTAGGCTAACAAGTTAAATCGTATTTGCGTCTAAGCTTAAGAAAATCTCAAGGGGAGACATAAGAACTTGAAATCTGCCCATCCCCAAAATTAGCGCTTCCAGCTAGCTGATTTAATCAAAATCGCAAGCAAATTGGCTTAGATATATCTACCCTTCTAAACCCTTAGGATCGTGGATTTATTAAGGTGCTGTTCTTTAGAAATAATGGGCATTCTAAAATAATGACTCTACACCATTAGAATTGCAGGTAATTTAGTTCACGATCCTTAGTGGGAGATTCTTTACGATGTCTAGAATAAATGTCTAGCAATATTAGGATCAATTCATAAATTGCCCCTAATTAATTTTGTAATAATCAAGCCAAATCTTGTTGCATTAGGCGATCGCGTCCTGAAAAGCCTTGAATTTAGGCTATTAGGTGTCTTTGGTTGCGAAAACAGCTTAATATTCTATGAGAGGTTATACCATTTTCAAAAAATGATGCGTTGCATCATTTTGAAAAGACCGCGTCCTGTGCGGAACCCAAAAATGGATCTGTCGCAAATTTAAGAGAAATTGGTATTAGGTGAGAGGTTGAGACTGTGGCTGACAAATCGCCAAATATTCTACAAAAGCTCGGTCAAAGAATTGGGAATGTCTTTAAAACGATTCTCAGCACCATTGATGGTTTGATTGGTTCGGGGTTTAACAACTTTTTATTGAAAGTTATCCCTAAGCCACTACATTTTTTAATTCCCTTCCTAAAAGATGATGTTGGGATTAAAGCACCTTCTATTAGCTCATTTAAAGGAATTGGATTACCTGAGCAAAAAGAAGCGAAAGCCCTGATCGAACAAATTGCCGTAGAGCCTCGCACAGCTTCACTTTGGCAGGTAAAACCACTCTATACAAAGTATCGCTGCATTGAAGGGAATCCCTTTCGATGCGAAGTCCCTAGAGAAACGGTGGAAGAAGATCCCAATAATCGCTACTGCCTCAAGTGTCAATTTCCCGCCATACTGCCTCCTGAAGCAAAATTAAGAGGAAGAGACGGTATTTACCAAATTGAAAATTATATTGGCTGTCGCGGGCAGGGCAGAATTTACGAAGCAACGAACTTAAATGACGGTCTATCCGTTGTGCTTAAAGAATATGTTATCCCCGATCGCGACTTTAGCCCCGATGAAACCAAGCTCTGCAAAGATAGCTTCGAGCAATTAGCAGGCATTAGCCTCGCCGATGGTAGAGTTCAAGATTTTCGCCTGATCACCCCCTCGGAAGCGATCGCCGATCCTAAAGAAGAACGTTGCTATGTAATCTCCGATCATCCTGCTGCCGATGCCCCCACGTTAGCCAGCTATCTAGCGGGTTACGGAGCGATGAATAACTGGCAGGTGCGCCAATTTCTCAGTCAAACGTTGCAAACTTTAGAATCTTTACATGGTCAGAAATACACCCTGCGATCGGGAATTGTACAACAGGGCTTACCCCACGGAAATCTTAGTTTCTATAGCTTGCTGATCAAACCCAATTTACAGGGCTTCTATATTTATTTGACTGATTTGGCACTATGGGAACATCGATTCAATTCACCCCTCGCTCAACCCGCGATCTACTCGGTCAATCGGGATTTGGAAGATTTAGGTTACATTGCTTTCTATCTATTTAGGGGTGGGATTGTCGATCTGGATAACCGCATCTATCTCGATCCCAACGTAGAAGAACACTGGATTCCCTCGGTTCAGCCTGCGCTCAAAACCTTCATCTTAAACCTAATTGGAATTGGCCCCATCAAGTATGAAAGTGCGGAAATTGCACGACGAGCGCTCTTAAAACTACCTGTGGAACGGGCGATCGATTTGCCCCCCTTGGAGGATGTAGAACCAGAGGTAAAGCCCAAAAAGAAACGTCGTTGGCTGCGCACGGCGATCGTTGCAGGATTGGTCTTGCTCTTGTTATTGCTACTGGGATGGTGGCTGAGCAACCTGCTTAAACCGCGACCTAGCCTCAGTAATGAAGCCTTACCCTGTTGTATCGAGCAAGTTTCAGGTATTCCTGCGGGTAAATTTACTTACACAGCCGAGAAAAATGCCACATGGAGCTATGTCTTACTGCAAGATAATCTCATCGCCAAGGGTACAACCTTAGAGACAGAACTGCAAAAACGTCAACCCAAGATGCAACTGAGCTTTCAACCAGTTTTGAGTGCAGTGGATGGTATTAAGAAGGTAAAAGACCAAGAGACGGAATTTTTGGTTACTAGCTTGATTGGAGACTTAGGTACGGACTTGGTTTACAAAGAGTTTGCCTACGATGGTTTGGCGGTTTTTGTGGCTTTTAGCTATGCCGATCGCGCCAAAAGTCTGCCAACTGCTTTAAAAGGACAAATTACCTTTGCGCAACTCAAACAAATTTTTACAGGACAAATCCTCAACTGGAAGCAGTTAGGCGGGCCCGATCTGCCGATTAAGCTCTATATTCCCACCGATGAAGAATCTGTGCGGATTTTTGAACAGCGAATTTTGAAGGATCGAGAAGCGATCGAGTCTTTCCGCCAAATGATCAAGCAAAATGTGCCTACCCGTAGTTTGCTCGACGACACAACGACTGAGGGCATTACGCCTTTACAGACTTTTGACACCTTTCGACAGGTAATTCGCGATTTTGAAGACCGCAATATCGGCAGTATTGCCTTTGGTTCGATTAGCAGGGTCTTTGGTCAATGCTCGGTTTATCCCCTCGCACTTGCCGATGGCAATGGCTCACCTGTTGCCCCCTTAATTAAAACCAATGGTGAACCAGTTACCCCCACTACGGATCTGTGTAATGACAAAGGCAGCTATAACCCTGATGCGATCGCTTTCGTCACACAACACTATCCCCTTTCCTATCAACTTGCTGTCGTTTATCCCAGAGATAATCGCCGCGATCCTGTAGGAGAGAGATTTGCCGCAATTTTAAAAACCGATGAAGCGCAAAAACTCTTACAGAAAACTGGATTGATACCGTTACAAGGTAAGTCAAAGTAAACGATGCGATCGGCTATGTATGCCCCATGGTTAAACTGTATCTTTTTAACCTAAGTATTTATACATATAAGAAGATTTAATCGTTAAACGGGAAGCCTCTTTACATAAGGGTATGAAGGCAATGTAAAGCCAATACCTTCATGTTTCGTAAAAAATATTTGTATATCAGAGAACTATTTAACGTATATTTACATATGAGTATTTAGACTCACAGTTAGTTCAATCCTTATGCAGCAAAAGCAAATCTTAGATCTGAGTTATCTTAGCCGTGCAAAGCAAGAACTACAGTTTCTAGATTGGATTAGCGCTGACAGGTCTTATGGTTTTAGGCTGGCATCTAAAGCGATAAGGCACTCCTAAAAAACAAATCAAATTTGGATCATTATCACTACACTATGAACGTTAAAGCACTTTTTCTAATCGCTGGTCTAGGTCTCTCTATCGGTTTGACTTCCTGCGCCACCACACCTGAAGTAACCCCATCTGCCCCTGCAACCGCAAAGCCTTCTGCTTCTGCAACTCCTGAAGCTAAGCCATCGGCTAAGTCTGATGCTAAACCAGATGCTATGAAGAAAGATGGCGATACTAAGCCAGATGCTATGAAGAAAGATGGCGATGCTAAGCCTGCTGATACCACCAAGTCTGATGCGAAACCAGATGCAATGGGCAAGCCTGCTGATGCCAAGACTGATGCAAAGCCAGCCGATACCACCAAGCCTGCTGATGCTAAGCCAGATGCAATGGGCAAGCCTGCTGATGATGCCAAGAAGCCTCAGTAGTTTGTAATATTTTGAATTTTTCAGAACTTCAGCTTTAGAAGCTAAGTTTCTGAATCCTCAAAAGCCACCCTGCGATCGCGGGGTGGCTTTTCCATTGTTAAAGAGATTTAGCCGCTCAAATTTCGCAAAAAAAACCTTACAAACCCACAAAGATTGTCCCAGAAGGATCCCAAATGATTCTTTCTTCTGCATAGAATCATAGGGAACATGCCCCTACACAAATCAAAGGATTGTGATAGAGGGATTGTAGGATAGATTAAGGAATAGAAAAGTAACCGCAACATGGCATGAAAAACTATCTGTGGAAAATAAAGTAACACCGCCAAAACCCAAACCAATTCCCGTACAGGCGCTGCCTGCCAAAATATTTCACTGGGTTAACTTTGTCAGCCTGTTTTTGATGATTACTAGTGGTTTACAAATCTACAACGCCAACCCTGTATTTGGTGGTCGTTCTGGACTTCAATTCCCCCCATTCTTGTTATTGGGGGGCTGGTTAGCAGGTGGGAGGCATTGGCACTTTGCCGCCATGTGGATATTTTGTCTCAATCTCGTCTGGTATGGCATCTATATACTCGTGACCCAGCGTTGGAAACACCGTTTTGCGAGCAATAAGGATGTCAAGGCATTAGCTGTGAGTCAAAACTCAAAGCGGAAAAACTATGCTTGGCATCGCTTGATTTACACATTGATTCTACCGATTTTACTTTTAGCGATCTTTACTGGCGTTGGTATGTATAAACCCGCTCAGTTTTATTGGATTGCCGAATTTTTTGGTGGTTGGGAAGCTTTACGGATTATGCACTTTATCACTGTCCCGATCGCAATTTTATTCGCAATATTGCATTCGCAACTCGGTCGTAAAGTCGGCGGCGATCGCTTGACAGACTCTATGTTTTGGTGGGAATAACCGATGTCAAACACAAATGAGGAATTTGAGCTAGAGGAACCCTTGCCGCGCCGACGCTTTATGCTTTTGGGTGGTGCAGGACTTGTGACGATTGGTTTAGGTGCTTTTACAGAAGGATTAGTAGGCAAGGCAACAGAACCGCTCAACCAGCAAGTAGAATCTTTAATTTTCAATCCGCAAAAGCCCGTACCAGAATTTGCCCTGACTGCGATCGAACCTGAGAAGTTACTGATCAATTCCTTTCGCGGTACGCCCAAGATCGATCCTGTTACCTATCGACTGGCGATCGCTGGTGCGGTGGATCGTCCCTTGAGCCTGAGTATGGCAGAAATCCAAAAATTACCCCTGACTGCGATGGTGATTCGCCATGTTTGTGTAGAGGGTTGGGCGGCGATCGTGCAGTGGGCAGGTGTGAGACTCGCCGATCTGATCGGCTTGGCGCAACCAAAATCGCAGGCGCGTTATGTCTATTTTGAGTCTGCGGATGGCTATTACGAAAGCTGGGATCTTGCCTCAGCGATGCATCCTCAGACATTGATGGCTTATCAAAAAAATGGTCAGCCCCTAGAGCCTGCCTATGGTGCGCCCTTGCGTTTGGCATCTCCGATCAAACTGGGCTATAAGCAAAGTAAATGGGTGACAAGCATCATTCTCACCAATGAGCTGCTCCCGCGCAAAGGCTATTGGGAAGACATTGGCTATGAATGGTTTGCAGGACTTTAATTTACTTAAAAATATACTCAAAGAATTTGGGAAACAGCGATCGCTTTGTGGATGTCATTTTTGCGAACCGTAAACTTGTGTTAAGATTCATTGCAATAGGTTGAGGTGATTTGTCTCAACACAAGGCAAGCACTATGGCTCCAATTTTTAGACCCGAATTCAACCACTTTCAAACCATTACTGCTACCCAAGCTTGGTCGCTGTTTCTCTCAGCTTGCAAACACGATCGCCTTTTAGGTTCTAACCCTATGACTGGAAAATATTACACAGTTGGTCTTTTGAGCGCAGCGATCGCCTGCGTACTCGAAATCATCGTTTCTCTGCCTGTTTGATTGCTAGAGCGAGCCTTTATTGCTCGTGAGCTGAAAGCCATTGCAGTTAAGATGCCTACGCTATAAATAAATAACTCAGCTAGGCTTTTTATAGGAATTCTAACTGAGTTGTATTTGGGTTTCAGTACCACTCAGCGCCCGTGGAAAGCAAGCCGAGTTGCTGGATCCCCCTTGGAAAAGGGGGACAAATGAGTTCTCCCCCTTTTTTCAAGGGGGGCTGGGGGGGATCCTTGGGATGTATAGCGTTTCAGGTTTTTTTATCCCGAACTTACATTAATTGCTTAAGCAGTTTGCGCAAGCGGGAAAGATCTAGCATCCTTTGGTTTTACAAATACATCCTGCTTGGGCTTTAAATCTAGGCGATCGAACTGTTCACGGGATAGATGAGCGTTAATTGTGTTGCCATCGCCAAAATCTAACTCTGCTTGCACTTCCCAGCCCAAATGAATCAGTCGAGATACCTTAGCAGGTGCGGTAGTGCTATCTCCCTCGGTTTGAATTTCTACATCACGGGGACGCAGGTAAACTTGAGGATGCGTTGCATCAATAGCACTGCTCTGAAAGAGTCGAGCATCACTGGGTAAAACATTCACAGGCCCAATAAAGCTCATCACAAAAGGTGTGGCGGGGCGATCGTAGACCTCTGCTGGAGAGCCGATTTGCTCGATTCTGCCCTTATTCATGACTACAATTTTGTCCGAGACTTCCATCGCCTCTTCTTGGTCGTGGGTAACAAACACGGTGGTGACATGCACTTCATCATGCAGACGACGCAACCAAGCTCTCAAATCTTTACGCACCTTGGCATCCAACGCGCCAAAGGGCTCATCTAAAAGCAGAACCTGTGGCTCAACCGCTAAAGCTCTGGCTAAGGCGACCCGCTGTCTTTGTCCGCCTGAAAGTTGGGAAGGAAAGCGATCGCCGAGTCCCTTTAATTGAATGAGCTCTAATAACTCATCCACACGAGCTTTAACTTTGCGTTTATCCCCTTTACGAATTTCTAAGCCAAACCCAATGTTTTGCCGCACGGTTAAATGCTTAAACAGGGCATAGTGCTGAAACACAAAACCGATCTTTCGCTGCTGCACGGTTTCGTGAGTCGCATCTCGCCCCGTTAGATAAATCTTGCCCGAGTCTGGCAGTTCTAAACCAGCGATTAAGCGGAGTAGCGAAGATTTCCCCGAACCAGATGGTCCCAAAAGTGCCACCAGCGATCCAGTTTCTACCTCTAGACTGACATTATCTACAGCTAAAAAATCTCCGAATTGTTTAGATGCATTTTCAACCTGAATACCCACGGGCTATTTCTCCTTCTACGACTTCTACGACACGATCGAACGCATATTATTCAAAATACACTAATCTTTAGTGTTTACCGTAGTTTTATATACTACTTTTTAAATCAGCAATAAACTACTTTTAAAATGGACAGGTTACAGGTATCATACATAAAATACGGTATACCCACCAAATTACCGTAGAATCCCCAAAACATTCAAAGAAATTCACACAGCAAAAAAGAGCGATAAGGTAATGAGTAAGTGGAGATACGACCGCAAGCCAAAAGGTTCATTGGTTGAGTCGGTTATGCATTTTGTTTTAAATGTAGGACAGAGATTTCTATATCAAGTTGGGCAACTGTTTGGATCGACCAATCAGTTGGGTCTAAGAGCGTTACGTAGCTATATGGCTTTATTTTTAGTAGGCGTGAGCTTAACCCTCGCGATCGCTGCCTGCGCCCCCACACCCGATGCCACAAAAAACACCCCAGCAACAACGGGTGGCACAACACTCTCTACACAAGCAGCACCTAAAGGTGAAGCCAAAAAAGATGTAGAGCTAACCTTGGTTTCCTTTGCTGTGACTAAGCAAGCTCACGAGGCAATCATTCCAAAATTTGTGGAGAAGTGGCAAAAAGAACAAAACCAAAAAGTCACCTTTAAACAAAGCTATGGTGGTTCTGGGTCTCAAACCCGTGCTGTCATCGATGGACTGGAAGCTGACATTGTTCACCTCGCACTTGCCGCTGATACCGATAAAATTGAAAAAGCAGGACTGATCGATAAGGGCTGGGAAAAGGAATATCCTAACGATTCAATTGTCTCTAAGTCAGTTGCTGCCCTCGTAACCCGTGATGGCAACCCTAAAAATATCAAAGACTGGTCAGACTTAGAAAAAGATGGCGTAAGCTTAATTACTGCTGACCCTAAAACTTCAGGCGTAGCTCGTTGGAACTTCCTTGCTCTATGGAATGCTGCTGTTAAGAAAGGTGGTAGCGATGCTAAGGCTCAGGAAGCACTCGTTAAAGTCTTTAAAAACGTACCAATCTTGACTAAAGATGCTCGTGAGGCTACTGACGCTTTCTTTAAGCAAGGTCAAGGCGATGCTTTGATCAACTATGAAAATGAGATTATTTTAGCTGGCAAGAAAGGACAAAAAGTTACCTATACTATCCCCGATGTGAATATTTCCATCGACAACCCGATCGCTATTGTTGATAAAAACGTAGCCAAGCATGGTACAAAGGAAGCGGCCGAAGCCTTTGTGAAATACCTATACACGACTGAAGCGCAAACTGAATTTGCAAAACTTGGCTTCCGTCCCGTTGACGAAACTGTTGCTAAGGAAAAGCAATTTGCAGATCAGTTCCCAGTTGTTAAAGAGCTTGCTACAGTTAAAGATTTAGGTGGCTGGAACGAAATCAACAAGAAATTCTTTGCCGATGGCGCAGCCTTTGACCAAATTCAAGCTCAAATCAAGCGCTAAAAATTACTAGAAGTTAGACAGTTTAACTATCAAACAAGGGGCTTCAGCCCCTTGTTTGATATACCCCAAGCCTTTTGAAATTAAAGACAATATGGTAACGACAACCCCTTCATCGCCGACTGATAAAAAGCGATCGGAACCGAACCTTATCCTCAAGCTCTTCGCCAAAATTCCTTGGACATGGGTAATTACCTTTACCTATCTCGCCTTTCTCCTGATTTTGCCGATCGCCGCCATGATCACCAAAGCGGTTAGTGAGCCATTCGGGAGTTTCTGGAAAACTGCCACAGCGCCCCTTGCTCTATCTAGCTATGAGATTACCTTTGTAACTGCCTTTGCTGCTGCCGCCGTTAATGGGATCTTTGGCACTCTCATTGCTTGGGTCATTGTGCGCTACAACTTTTTTGGCAAGCGATTTCTCGAAGCCGTAGTTGATTTCCCCTTTGCCTTACCTACTGCCGTAGCAGGTTTGACCTTAGCGACGGTTTACAGTGAAAAGGGCTGGCTTGGTTCATTGGTTGCACCTTTTGGCATTAAAATCGCCTTCACTCGTATTGGTGTGTTCATTGCGATGGTCTTTATCTCTCTACCCTTTGTTGTGCGGACTGTGCAGCCCGTACTATTGGAACTAGAAAAAGAAATGGAAGAAGCTGCATGGTCATTAGGTGCATCTAAACTTCAAACCTTTTTGCAGGTGCTTTTACCACCACTTACACCTTCAATTTTGACGGGTATAGCACTGGGTTTCTCCCGTGCAGTCGGTGAATATGGCTCCACTGTAATTATTGCTTCTAATACTCCTTTTAAGGATCTGATCACCCCGATTCTGATCTTTCAACGCCTAGAGCAGTATGACTATGTAGGCGCAACGGTGATCGGTGTAGTGATGTTAGGAATCTCCTTTGTGAGCCTCCTTGCAATTAACCTCTTACAAGCATGGAGTAAGCGATATGGCTAATCTAAACACTTCTACGGGAAATTATCCACAAAGCTCACCCGAAGAAACCCCATTCAAAGAGAAGAAAAGCTTTGCCCCTGCGATTTTAATTACGATCGCTTTTCTTTATCTGGGACTAGTTTTGTTTATCCCTGCGGCAAACGTCTTTTTCCAAGCCTTTTCTAAGGGGCTTGAGCCGCTGCTATCAGCGTTCAAACGCGAAGATTTTCAAACAGCGATTAAGCTTACCCTTAGTTTAGCGGCGGTCGCTTTACCCCTCAATACAATCTTTGGACTGAGTGCGGCTTGGGCGATCGCCCGCAATAAATTTCCCGGCAAAGCTTTATTACTGAGTATCATCGATCTTCCATTCTCGATATCGCCAGTAGTTGCAGGTTTGATGATCGTCTTGCTCTATGGTCGTCTAGGTTGGTTTGGCTCTTATCTTGAAGCCAATAACATCAAAATCATCTTTGCCTTCCCTGGAATGTTGCTGGCTACTATCTTTGTGAGTATGCCTTTCATTGCCCGTGAAGTAATTCCCGTTTTAGATGAAATGGGAGCCGATCAAGAAGAAGCTGCCCGTACCCTCGGTGCAAGCGATTGGCAAATTTTCTGGAGAGTCGTTGTGCCAAATATTCGCTGGGGATTACTCTATGGCTTGGTGTTAACCAACGCTAGAGCCATGGGTGAGTTTGGTGCTGTATCTGTCGTTTCAGGTAATATTGCCGCCCGAACCCAGAGCTTACCTCTATTTGTAGAAGAATCTTACAAAAACTATGAAAATGAGGTTGCTTATTCCGCTGCTGTGCTTTTAGCTCTATTAGCAGTAGTTACGCTGATTCTTAAAGAAATTTTAGAACGTAAAGGCGATATCAAAAAGAAACATTAGGAACTTCCAATTGGAGGATGTCATGACTCAAAACAGTCATAATTCTGAATCAACTTCTTCTAGCGAATCACATCCAGATTTACTAGTAATTGACGATCCAAGCACCCCTGAAGATCGAAGACTGACGCATAAACGTATCTGGTTACGCATTCCCAAGCTTTATCAGAAAGAACCTGTGATTTCTAAATTGGTCTCACAGCATGGAATAACCGTGAATATTAATTCAGCTTTACTTAGTTCTGAATCGAAGTCAGATGGTTGGTTTGAATTGGAGCTGCGAGGTACGGCTCAGCAGATTGACAGTGCGATCGTCTATGCCAATGAGTTAGGAATTGAAACGGTTCCAGATCTTGGCGATCGCGATGAAGGGTGGTGACATTCTCCCCTTGTTTTTTCTCAACGGAATTTCGTTCTTTAGATGACAGCTCTGATACCCCCTTCACAAGTGAAGGGGGTATTTCAATTTCTTGAGATATTCCATTCTGTGTGGGACTAAACAACCGATTTCGGGTGAGTTTGCGTGAGATTTGAAGCGTATTCTAGTGAAATTAGTATTAATTGACTAAATGTGACTTTCTATACCAGAATTTTGAAGATAATGCTTTTGAAATCATGTCAAACCATGTAGACGTTTATTCAAGTTTTCGGGAACATTATCAAAAGTCTAGATGTCATTGGTAGAAATTTTAGTTTTTTCAGAGTGATTCTTTGTCTAAAGCGCTTTGGGAATAGTGGAATTTTCTGGACAATGTAGTTGCAGCGTTTGTTTGATGGTGTTGGGGTCTCCTTATATTCCTCAACTTTGTCTTCTTGTATGTCTAGCATCTGGGCTTTTTGTGTGAAGGAGTTTAAATAAGGAAGTTGAAAAAATGAGATTAAGTCACAAACATAATGCACCCATATCGTCAGGGGTGATTTTGGCATTACTGAGCTGGTTATCTCTAGGTGCCTTCGCATCTCAAGCGATCGCAGAACCAGCTACTCCGAAAGATACGACAACAACCTTAGCAAGTACACCTGCTAGCAATACGAGTACGTTGGCAACAACTACAGATAGCCAACCTAGTGTTAGTGAAACACTAAAAGATATCCGAGACTTATCACAAGGTAGACCCACTGAGGCATCAACAAGTTCCTTACCCGTTCCAAATTCAGACCCTGGAAAGGTTGACTCAGATGCCCTCCCTAAAACACCTACCAGTCAGACAATTGACCAAATCCGAGACCTTAACCCTGCAACGAAAAAAGCACAGGTAACCTCTGTATCTCAGCTCTCAGATGTCCGACCAACTGACTGGGCATTTACAGCGTTGCAATCTCTTGTAGAACGCTATGGCTGTATTGCTGGGTATCCAGACCGTACTTTTCGCGGTCAGCGTGCCATGACTCGTTATGAGTTTGCCGCTGGTTTGAATGCTTGTTTAGACAAAATCAATGAAGGGCACCTCTAAAAATCAGTCAGAGACGAAAAACGAAAATAAAAAGAGAGAAG
>NZ_JAZBJZ010000097.1:0-20417 GCF_036349135.1 Tumidithrix elongata BACA0141 | reverse complement strand
CCTTTTTTCTTGATTTTTATTCTCTTTTGGGTTCTCATGAATAATGTAGGCTAAGCCTATGAATCTTGATTTTCAAACAGTCGCTGTTATCGTCGCAATTTCTGCTATGTTACAGTCCATCGTACTGATTTTTTTGTGGTTTTTGGCAAATAAGTATCAAGGAATTAGTACGTTTACGATTGGCAGAATCTTATCAGCAACGGGCTTTATGGTTGCTTCGATGCGATCGCTCCTTCCTCCCCTATTCACCATTTTTTTGGCAAATGTGTTTTTGCTTGCTGCGATATCCCTCTCATGCGTGGGCGTTGGGCAATTTGTCGGCAGAAAAAATAATTATGCCTATCTGATTGGTTTGAACGCCACATTCGCTCTTATTCAGATATACTTCCTGTATATTAATGACAATTTCTTTGCTAGGGCGTTTAGTCTTTCTCTATTCAGTCTGCCTATCCTATTTTTGACTGCTTATTACTTGGCAAAATGCCGCGATCGCAACTTTCTTGCTTCAGCTCGGTTTACCTTAGTTGTGGTTAGCACATTCACCATGCTGGGCGTTGCGCGTGCGATTCTTCTACTCAAAAACCCTCCCACTAGTATATTTGAGCCTAATTTATCCAATGCGATCGCATTTATTGGCACGTTTGCGTTTGGCTTTTTGTGGACAGGTGGTTTCATGATGATGGTGACGCAACGTCTCTATCAGGAACTCTATATTCTTGCTAGCGTAGACATGCTGACCCAATCGCTCAATCGACGGTCGATGCAGCAACATTTAAACTATGAGGCCCTGCGATTTGAGCGCACCAAAACACCTTTCTCGTTGATTTTATTGGATGTGGATTTTTTTAAGCGGATTAACGACACCTATGGGCATGATGGAGGAGATTTGGTGTTAACACATCTCGCAAATATTCTGCAACAAAAGTTGCGCAGCTACGATCGCCTCAGCCGCTGGGGTGGTGAGGAATTTTTAGTCCTGCTGCCTGAAACCTCCTTACAAAAGGCAGAAGAGATTGCCGAAAGGTTGCGTGCTACGGTTGAGGAAAATCCTGCGGGCAATGGAACCATCCACAATACGATTAGTTTGGGTGTCGCAGAGATTGCCAAACATGGTAACTCAGTCACAAGTCTGATCACGGCTGCCGATCGCGCACTTTATCAAGCCAAACAGACGGGTCGTAATTGTGTTGTCGTGGCATCTAACGGTAATTCATAGGGATAGACGTAGTGAATCAAAAGTCTCTATTTTGGCGGTATTTCAGACGCGTTGCGATCGCGATCGTGGCAATTTACCTCGTGTTTCGGCTGCGTCAAACCGTGCAATTGCTCCTTACCAGCCTATTTTTTGCGGGGGCAATCACGCCCCTCGTGCAGCAAATGACTGGCTTTCGGCTGAAAATCAGAAACAGGTGGGATTTGGGCTTAAATCGGGGCTGGGCTGTAGGAATTATCTACACAGTGTTTCTACTGGTGCTAATCATTACGATCGCGCCAGCCCCCAAATTGCTGTCAGAATTAGGTCAATTTTTTACCCAGTTCCCAACTCTAGTCGAGAAAATCCGCATTCCCAAAGATGGAACTTTTTTGGGGATGAGCCAGCAACAACTGAATAACCTCTTACAAAAGCAACCTTTGCTCGATCAGGTGCAAGTTTGGGGAAGAGATATTGCTGGGCAGGCGGTAGACACGACGTTAAAACTGTTTAATGCTTTGGGAATTGGACTTTTGAGCATGTTGATCACGGGCTATATGGTGGTCAATTCCGAGCAGCTCCTCAATCGCGTCCTGAGTCCTTTTTCTCCAGAAATTCAGCATGAAGTTAGAGAACTAATTCCACCGATTACCCGCTGCCTAGGGGCTTACGTTTTAGGTAAGATCGGCACATCGACCTTGTTAGGATTTTGCATCTATTTGACCCTGACATTTTTTGACGTACAGTTTGCGGGAGCTTTGGGGCTACTCGTGGCAGTGGCAAATTTGATTCCCTATGTTGGCGGATTTTTGGGGTTGATTCCGATCGCGATCGCGGCATGGAGCTTAGGTACAACCCAAGTCTTTTTTGCGGTGTTTATTTGCTTTACGCTCCAACAAATAGAAGCATTTTTCTTACAGCCTTGGCTGGTGGCTCCCTATCTCAACCTCGATCCGTTTGAACTTTTACTGTCGATTATTATTGGGGCGGAGTTGTTGGGGGTTGTAGGGGCGTTAATTGCACCACCTGTAGCAGGTGTAGCTCGAATTATGTTTAATCGCTTCTATCAAAAATATCGCGATGGTAATTTGAATTCGTCAGAGTCAGAGAAATTTGATAAACCGCCTGAAAAGCCCATAAAATAACGGTTCAAACGCTCAATCTGTAGGGACAAAGCATCTTAAATCCTTGAAATTTACGCTCAAATGCTCAATCGCTCTCTTTGGTTCAATCAGCTCGATCTATTATCCATCTTCCAGATCTTAGGGGAGCTTAATTCGATTCGGAATGCCAACAAGCAAAGCCAGAATTTGTCAGTGAGAGAACGCGGCGATCGCTGGCTAAATCTTGTCCATCGCATCAGCGATCGCACCCAACATTTTTATCGAAATTCCAGTGATGAATTTGAGCGGGAATGCAATCGATTGCTTGACTGTGGTGAAGCCCTATCGACACAGGCTATTTACGAATTTCTAAACTGTCTTAGCGAGGAAGCTCAAACCAAGATTTGCACGAGCTACAGCACAAGCAGTTTTTCAGATTTAGTTCCTACATGCGCTATCGATATTTGCATGGAAGTATGGATCGATTTGCTTTTCGATTTCCCCTCGCAACGCCTTGCTGTCTATGGCACATTAGCACCCGGTGAGTCAAATCATCATATTCTCAAACCAATCTTGGGTAAATGGTATGATGGTTTTTCTGTATATGGAAATCTCACAACCTATAAAGGATATCCATTTCTGCTGTTAGATCAAATCGATCTGAAGACAGCTCAACCCAATATCAAGATTAAGTTGTTTAGTTCGAGCGATTTACCCACACACTTCGATCGCATTGATGCGTTTGAGGGAGAAGATTACCAGCGAGTTCTCATCCCGATCTTTGATGCGGCTGGATTTGCGATCGCCAATATTTATCAAGGAATTCCCAACGGTTAATTATGCCTTTTACCTATCATCGCACGATCCGTTTCCAAGACACCGATGCCGCAGGTGTGGTTTACTTTGCCAATGTTTTAAGTATTTGCCATGAGGCCTATGAAGCTTCTCTAATTGCTGTGGGTATCGACCTAAAATCGTTCTTTCGCAATCCTAATTTTGCCATTCCGATCGCTCACGTCGATATTGATTTTTACAAGCCAATGTTTTGCGGCGATCGCATTGTTGTCGAACTAACTCCCCAGCAAAGCGATCGTCAAGAATTTGAGATTCACTATAGAATCTTTGCAGAATTAAGCGAATCTTTAGATATCCAAGAAAAGAATTCCACGAATTCGGCCGATTCCAAACCGATCTGTAAAGCTTTCACAAGGCACGTTTGCATCAACCCTTCCACGAGAACTAGAGCAGAGATATCTGCGAAAATGGAACAATGGCTGCAAATCCTGAATTGACTAAGAATGATAGAGTTGGTCATGTGTTTCTGTATGGGTTAGCTACTTTGTAGTATTTGAGTCTAAGCAAGGCTATATGGGAATGCTTCGCCCGAACTCCTCGACAGAAAGTCAGAAACTTGCGGTGTAAATATCGCTGGGTTCTCAAAATGAATATTATGCCCGCAGTTAGAAATAATCTCCAGTCGCACGGGGTTCTCTTTAGTGCGTTCGCTACCAGACACATAAACCATTTCAGTATTTAATGCCACAAATTTTCGATCTAATTCTCCTGCTAATAGGAGTAACGGGATTTGGTTATTTTGCAATTTGTCCCATAGAGATGGTTGCTTTCCAGTACTGAGGTTGCAAAGAGATTTCGCTAAATTGGTTGGAGAGTTTTGCGATCGCTTCGCCAGCATTCGTTCAAAATCTGGATGTGCTTTTGTGGAAGCAAATAGCGCTTGGTTGTACCATCTGACTAAAAAAGAGAACAGATCGCCATTTTCCAATTCCCTTGCCAACTTTCGATCGCTTTGCAAGCGCTCGATTCTCTCCATCTCCGTTTTGAGCCCGGGGGAGGCTGATTCTAAAACCGCCTTACGAAAATATTGTGGAAAGTAAAGTGTGAGGTAGAGAGCCAAACGCCCTCCCATAGAATAGCCCACCAAAAAGCATTGCCCAATATTTAACGCTTCTAAAAACTGAACGATTCCATTCGCCGTTGGCATCATTTCAAAATTCCGATCGCCACCAGTAACCTGTGTTTCTCCATGCCCCGGCAGATCGATCGCCAAGCAATAGAATCGCTCGCATAAGCGAGCGATTACCTCCTTAAACTCGTAGCGATCGCCCATAAATCCATGCAAAAACAAAATCGCTGGATGGCTCGAATTTCCTGACGCATAATAATGGAAAATATAGTTGGTGACTTGGAGCGATCGTTCCATAGTAATTCGTTAGAGCTATCTGAAACTATTGGTAAAAACGGTAAGAGGTGTTAATTTAGTTAGGTCAGATGACATATCAACCCTCAAACTTAGATCGTTGTGAATATTGGATTTTTGGGAACTGGACTGATGGGTGAGCCCATGGCTCAAAGATTACTGGCAGCAAATTTGGCTGTTACAGTCTACAATCGTACCCCATCGAAAGTAGCATCTCTAGCAAAGGCAGGGGCAGCGATCGCAAATTCTCCCGCAGAATTAATCCGAACTTCCGACTGCATTATTCTCATGCTTTCAGATGCGATCGCGATTTCTGAAGTCCTACTCTCTGAGGCTAGTCAAGCTCAGCTTGCAGGTCGCACCGTGATTTCTATGAGTACAATTTCTCCGACACAGAGTCGAGATATCAGCGATCGCATCCTTGCTGCCTCAGCGGAGTATCTGGAAGCGCCCGTATTGGGAAGTATCCCCGAAGCAAAGACGGGCAATCTAATTGTGATGGTTGGTTCTACGCCCCAACAATTTCAACAATGGCAGGGGCTATTACAGCATCTTGGTTCTGAGCCTCGCTACATTGGAACGGTTGGTATGGCAGCCGCATTGAAACTCGCACTCAATCAACTGATTGCTTCGCTAACAACCGCTTTTTCCCTGAGTTTAGGCTTAGTCGAACGTTATGGTGTAGATACAGAAGCCTTTATGCAAATTTTGCGAACGAGTGCGCTCTATGCCACTACATTCGATAAAAAGCTGTCGCGAATGCTCGAAGGGAACTACGACAACCCCAACTTTCCTACCAAGCATTTGCTAAAAGATACCAAGCTATTTCTATCGGAAGCGGAAACCCTCGGCTTACAGAGTCAGAGCCTTGATGGAGTTCGACAGATCTTAGAACAAGCGATCGCCCTCGGTTTGGCAGATGCTGATTATTCTGCCCTTTTCGCGGCGGTGAATCCCCCTACCTTAAAAGGATAAATTATGCAAAGATAAACTAGATTAAGGTGAAATTGTAGATATAAATCCCGATAGTACGGATACAAAGTCCTAACATGACTAGATTAATTTTTTTAGGTGCAGCGGGCTCAGGCAAGACCACACAAGCACATCTGCTTTCAGAAATTTTAAAGATGCCTGCGATCTCCTCCGGTGAGATGCTGCGGAGCGCGATCGGGTTTGGTTTGGAGTTAGGTGATGAAGTCCGTCGCTACGTCGAATCTGGAGAGCTAGTACCCGACGAGTTGATGATTAGTTTACTGAGGACAATCCTTACCCATCCCAATTTCGAGCGCTGTTGGGCAATTGAAGGATATCCTCGCACGGCTTTTCAGGCGGAGGAACTCGATTTTTTGTTGGAGGAATTGAATCAGCCTCTCGATCTTGCCATTTACTTGAAAGTCTCTGAAGACATCCTGATGCAGCGATCGCTGGCTAGGGGTGATTACGATGATACCACCGAATTAATTCATAAACGTCTGCAACTATTTCAAGAGCGAACCACACCGATTTTGGACTATTACGAACACAAACAGAAGTTGGTGACGATCGATGGCAGTTTAGATCCAGCGAGCATCACAGCACAAATCCAGCAAAAATTAGCAGGTTAATGGAACGAGCATATTGGTTGGCTTGGTCAACCATCTACGGAATTGGTTCAGTTTTACTGAAGCGCATCTATTTGGGTTTCGGTTCCTTAGAGGCAGCATGGAAAGCCCCGATTGAAGAGCTAGCAGAAATCGAAGGGTTAGGAAAACAGGTCTGTGAAGCGATTCAGCGCGATCGCCTCAGTCTCGATCCCAAGCAACTGCTTACTGACCACCTGAGCAAAAATCCTGACTTTTGGACACCCGCCGATCCAGAATATCCCAAACTACTCTGGGAAATTCCCGATCCACCACCCATTCTGTACTATCGCGGTAATTTAAAATCTTGGTCAGAACGCTATACCGTGGGAATCGTCGGAACTCGTTCTCCCACAGCCTATGGAAGACGTTGGACGAAAAAGATCGCACAAGCGCTGGCGGAACGTGGTTTTACCATCATCTCTGGACTAGCCGATGGCGTCGATGCAGAGGCACATCAGGGATGCTTAAGCATGCAGGGACAGACGATCGCCGTTGTGGGTACGGGTGTAGATCGGGTCTATCCAGCTCGAAATCAAACGCTCTATCAGAAAATCCTTGAGACTGGTTCGATCTTGAGCGAATATCCTCAGGGAACGCCACCCGATCGCGCGCATTTCCCCAAACGCAATCGCATTATTGCAGGATTATGTCGCGCCACGATCGTCATCGAAGCCCCAGAGCGATCGGGCGCACTGATCACGGCGCATCAAGCCAATGACTATAATCGCGATGTCTTTGCACTTCCCGGTTCTCTCGATGTCGAACAAGCCAAGGGATGCTTGAATTTAATCGATAAAGGAGCGCAGATTATTCTCGGCATTGACGAGCTTTTGGAAGCTTTGGGCATGTTACCCCAACTAGATCCTGCCATTGAACCCGTTCAACTGGCTCTTTTAGATCCAATCCAACAAAAGATTTTGGAAGCGATCGGTTTTGATGAAGCTGTGAGTTTCGATCGCATTATCGAACAGGTAAACCTACCGTCAGGAGAAGTGTCTGGTGCATTATTGCAAATGGAACTCTTGGGCGCGATCGCACAGGTTCCTGGTATGCGCTATCAACGCTTAACATAACGTCAGTTCGGGATAAGAAAACCTGAAACGCTATACATCCCAAGGATTCCCCCCAACCCCCCTTGAGAAAAGGGGGGAGAACTCACTTCCCTTTTGCAAGGGGGATGCCCGATAGGGCAGGGGGATCAAACCTCTCGGTTCCAGCAAGTCGGCTTGATTTGTTCCGAAATCCTTAACCCGAACTCAGGTTAACATAAGTTTTCCATCTAATAGGAGCAATTCATGAGCTGAGCCCTATAGTTTATCTATATTTCTGAATCTATACCTCGACTTTCCCCTACGCTATCAATGTGACTAAAACCTTATCTACCCTTGTCCCATCCATGTCTACGACCTCAAATCGAAACCTGTCCCAGTTGAAGTATTCTCCAGTGGTGGGAATGTGCCTCAAATAGCTCATGATAAATCCACCCAAGGTATGGTAAGTTCCATCGCGATCGCTTGGTAAGTCCTCGATTTCTAAAATTTCTTTGACGCGATCGATGGAAAGCATTCCATCTAGCAACCATGAGCCATCTTCTCGTTGTACGGCTTGGCTATCGCTTAGCGAATCGGAAGAAGGCAAGTCACCCACGATTGCCTCTAGTAGGTCGTTAATTGTGACCAAACCCTCAACCCCACCATATTCATCGGTAACCAGTACCATATGGCTGGCGGTCTGTTTAAACAATTCCAAAACATTTAAAGCACGGGTGTTCTCAGCAACAAAGATGGGGGGACGAATACAAGCTTCAAGATTAACTTCTGTACTTCCCATACAAGCCGTTAAAAAATCTCGCAGTTGGATAATTCCCATACATTGATCGAGATTTTCTCTAGCCACAGGAAATCGGGAAAAGACACTATTCATCACTTCCTGTTGCATCTCAATAAAAGGTGCATCTAGATCGAGCCACACGATCTCTGTACGAGGTGTCATCAGAGCCTTGATTGGGCGATCTCCTAATCGAAAGACGCGCTCTACCATCTCTTGCTCAGCTTCTTCAAATGTGCCAGCCTCTGCTCCCTGCGCAATGAGAACCTTGATTTCTTCTTCGGTAACCGGATCTTCTTCGGTGGCTTGAATGCCCAAAAGACGCAATAAAGCATCGGTAGAACCACTTAACAGGTATACGACTGGCGTTCCTAGCTTTGCCAACCACTGCATGGGAATCGCGACAAAACAGGCGATTTGTTCGGCATTGCCTAAAGCTAGACGTTTGGGGACAAGTTCGCCAATGACCAACGATAAGTAGGTGATAACTGCTACAACCACAGAAAAGCTAATGGTGTCGCTATAGGGAACTAAAAATGGAACTAAGTTCAGGAGTTCTTTGAGGCGTTGGGCAACGGCAGCACCACCGACAGCACCGCTCAAAATTCCAATTAGGGTAATGCCAATTTGCGCCGTTGAGAAAAAATTATTTGGGGAATTTGCTAGTTCTAGGGCAGCTTTTGCTTTACGATTTCCCTCTTTTGCCCATTGCTCCAAACGCACCTTACGGGCTGACACAATTGCTAGTTCTGACATTGAGAATATGCCATTCGCAACCACTAGTAAAAGTATGAATAAAAATTCAACCGCGATCGAAGTCATTAAATTAAAAACTTACTATGAGTTCTTAAGACAATAGCAATTTTGCGAGATTCTAAAAGAATTTTTGCATAATAAGTTTCGGTTTTGCCAGAGAAAAGCATCAGAGAAAAGCATTAAAAAAAGTACCAGAAAAAAGCATTTAGGCATTCGTCCAAGCATAAATCCGCCAATCCTAGTAGCTGAAACAATCACGTTCAGAATGTAGGAAAAGGCGGACTTAAGTTTATAAATTTTATGAGGACTTGGTGCGAACCAAAATGTTTGAAACAGTTACCTAGTAGGAAACTAGATTAAACCCCAAAAGTGTAGAACACCTTGACCACTGATCAATTCAATTGTTAGAGCAGCAACAAAACCAATCATGGCCAAGCGACCATTCCAGTTTTCAGCGCCGGAAGTAAAACCCCAATTCCAAGTGTTGCGATTATCGTTTTCCATAAGACTTTAATGTTTAACTCAAATACTCTACGGATTAAAATGTAACAGGATTCTTAAAGAAATGCAACGTTTCTTTACATTCTCATCCCATAGATAGACAAGTACAAAAGTTGGGTAGAATCCTTAAGCTTGTCTTCTAAATCTCTGATAGGTGAGGAGTGGATTAAATCAAGGATAGGGTTAATGCTCTTAATTCCCTGTAACATCTCCTGTTAGAGATCGATAAATCTTTGCTGAGTTTTCGGCAGTCTATTCCATAAGAGGAAATAAATCATGCGAAAGTTCTGGAAACGTATTTTGGGCGGTTGCCTTGTCATGCTCCTATCTTGGACGTGGGGCAGTGCTCAAGTGCATGCCGAAACACTAAACCCAGCAAAACCAGTACTGCCATCAGCAGTACCCACGCAAAAGACAAACCTTCCACCCCTTAAAAATCCCGTTAAGTCTCAAGAAGTAAAAGGTCTCAACCTTAAAAATAACGTCAAACCAATTTCTAAAGCTAAGCTTTCTGTCAATGCTGAGCCTAAATTTCAAGGGGTTCCACTTACTTGCTATCTCTCACTCGTACAATCAACCGAGGGCAATCCAGAAAATCAACTTTTTTCGCTGACGGAAATTGCCACAAAATATACCGAAGCCGAACAGTTAACTAAAGCGGCTGAAACCTTAGACAAAGCGATTACATATCTACCCAAAATCGATCGCCCTGCGGTACAGGCTTACGCTACGGTTGAGGTTGCTAGCTACTATGCCAAAGCCGCTCAAAAGCAAAAGTCTTCCCTGTTACTCAATCAAGCGCTAAATCTAGTCAAAGGTTTCACGAATAATACCGATCAAATCTTTGCCACCATTAAGATTGCCCATGAATATAAGGAACTCGGACAAACTGACAAATCAGGTCGCCTATTAGGCCAAGCGCTGCGCTATGTCGATGCTGTACCTGATGACTATGTCAAATCCCGTGCCTATGCGGCGATCGCCAGTGGCTTTAATGAAGTTAAACAGCCAAATCAAACGGCTCAAGCACTGGTACAGGGTATCCAGTATGCTCAAAAAATTACAGATAAATCGCCCAAAGTCAGAGCGTTGACCGAAATTGCTGGTGCCTATGCGGAATCTGGCGAACATGCCAAGGCGATCGCTTCGTTAACCAATGCCTTTAATATCTTAGACGCGCCTAAAGACAAATCATCCGATAAATCATCCGATCAAGATAAAACCCCTGAACTACCCACAGAAATCTTTAAACCTCGTGCCTTAGCCTTGATTGCTAATAAATATGTCAGCACTGCTCAATACGATCGGGCACTTCAGGTAATTGACAATATGGATAAGGCTTCAATTGAGAAGCCCGTTGCCTTGATTGGTCTAGCTAGTAAGTATATTGAAGTGGGTCAACTAGACAAAGCCACTGAGATTCTAGATCGGAGTCTTGCAGGTCTCTTATCTCTGCCAGACTCCCTTGATAAGGCCGTAACCTTGGTAGAGGTCGGGAAGCAATACAATCTAGCCAAGCAGCCCAAGCAAGCGATCGATGTGCTCGATCGAACTTTAAGTATTGCCAGTAAACTCGAGCAACCTCTAGAAAAAGTCTTTGGGTTTACGAATATTGCGGCGGTTTACACTGAAGTTGGCGAAACAGAAAAGGCAGGTAAAACTCTGGATGGTGGGCTATTGATTGTAAATAGCGATCGGAGCCTTAGCGATCGCCCTAGAATGATCGCCGACCTCTCTGGACTCTACTGGTCAGTGGGAAGGCACGATAAAGCATTGGAACTCGCAAAAAGCATCACAAATCCTGCGGAGCAAGAACCAATTCTGAAATTGTTTGAATGCGCAAAATAAGCGATTTGAATTGACTCGATCCCAGTAGTTTTGCAAAGCGGCTCGCAAATCAGAATTTGCGAGCCGCTTTGTGTTTCTGCTTTGTCTTTCTTTGTCTTTCAAAAAAGCTACGTCAGAGCTTGCCTGAAAATGGCATTAGGTATTTGTGCGATGGAAATAGCCTAAATGCGATCGCCTCTATTCATAAATCCAAGTGGAAATGCTGGGCTGCCAGTTACATAGCTCAGCTGGGGTGAACCAAAGCGCAATCTCGCGCTCGGCAGTATCTGGTGCATCAGAACCATGAATAATGTTACGACCGACATCAACCCCAAAATCACCACGAATTGTGCCATTTTCAGCATTGAGGGGGTTGGTTACACCGATAATCTTCCGTGCCGATGCAATGACACCCTTACCTTCCCATACCATCGCCACAACGGGCGCAGAGGTAATAAAGTTAACTAAACCGGGGAAGAAGGGTCTTTCTTTATGCTCGCCGTAATGCTTCTCAGCAAGCTCGCGGCTCACTTGGACAAGTTTTAATCCTACTAACTGAAATCCCTTAGATTCAAAGCGTCCGATGATGTTTCCCACCAAGCCACGCTGAACACCGTCGGGCTTTACCGCCAAAAAAGTACGCTCCATATCTGTAGTCTTAAGTTCTATAACGATTACCCGAAAATTATTTCATGATTAGGTTGCTTGTGATGCAGCCTTACCAACCATGCTCGGTCAAAAATTCGGGCGTGATGGCTTGAAGCATTGACTCCTGCTTGTTTGAAGCAGTTTCTGGATAGCGCAAAAACTTCTCGACATATTTGCCAATCATGTCTGCTTCGAGATTAATTTTATCGCCCAGACTCAAATACTTAAGATTTGTACTTTCATAGGTATGGGGAATCACGGCGACACTAAAGCGATCGCCCGAATCGCTACATTGCGATACGGTCAAGCTTATGCCATTCACGGCAATGCTACCTTTAAAGACAATATATTTCGCCACTTCTAACGGTGCGTCAAAGGCGATCGCCCAAGAACCGCCCTGTAACTGTCGATCGCGTAACGTCCCTAACCCATCAATATGCCCTGAAACAAAGTGTCCGCCTAGCTTATCCCCAACGGCTAAGGCTGTTTCTAAATTGACATATTTCGAGCTTCTGTCTTGTAAATTTGTTCGGCTCAAGGTTTCAGGCGATACATCCGCAATAAATCCCGAAGATGAGATCTTAGCGACGGTGAGGCAAACTCCATTAACAGCCACGCTGTCGCCGATCGCTAATCTGTTTCTAATTTCTGGACAACGGATCGCGATCTGGTAGCGATCGCATTGCTCAACTTCTCCTAAAGCTTGGACTAAACCTGTAAACATAAAGTAACTGCTACGTACAGAATGTTTCATCATATCGCGACCCTATGAGCATCTTAATAAGATACCCATGCGCTTTCCAGTTTGAGCCCAAAACGAAATTTCTTACAGTTAATTTTCAGGTAAAGTGGAGGGGATTGCCGATGATGAGGTTTGGGTTATGTGGAGAGCTGCAACGTCTATGCGTAAGGGCTTAAGTGCGATCGCTTTAGGAATATTGTTATCTGGACTACCTCTGTGGGTAGTCCCCCCCGAGCATGCTTGGGGACAAACAATACAAGACCGCACAACAGAGGCAGACAATCTCAACCAACTGGGCATCCAGCAATATGGCAAAGGTCAGCTAAAAGAGGCGTTAGCTACATTTCAGCAGGTCTTGGTTATTCGCAAACAGATGAAAGATCGCGCTGGAGAAGGGACAGCTCTTAACAACATCGGCGCAGTTTATAACAGCCTCGGACAGTATTCCCAAGCCCTGGAGTATTACCAGCAATCCCTTGTGATTCGTAAAGAATCCAGTGCGATCGCCTGCACGCCCAATGCCAAAAGCGCGTCCTGCATCGCAGCCCGTACAGGAGAAGAGGCAACTCTCAACAATATCGGCTTGATTTACAGCAGACTCGGGCAATCTTCTAAAGCTTTAGCGTATTACCAGCAAGCTCTTGCGATCATTAAAGAAGTTGGCGATCGCGATGGAGAAGGGGTAACTCTCAATAATATCGGCGCGGTTTATCGCGGACTCGGACAATATTCCAAAGCGCTAGAGTATTATCGGCAGTCCCTTGCGATTATTAAAGAAATCGGCGTCAGTGCTTGCACCCTCAACAGCAAAAGCGAAGCTTGCTCTGAGGCTCGCGATGGAGAAGGAAGAACCCTCAATAATATCGGATTGGTTTACGATAACCTCGGACAATATTCCAAAGCGCTAGAGTATTATCGGCAGTCCCTTGCGATTATTAAAGAAATTGGCGATCGCTATAAAGAGGGGCTAACCCTCAACAACATTGGTACGATTTACGACTACCTCGGACAATATCCCAAAGCCCTTGAGATTTACCAGCAAGCCCTGGCAATCCAAAAGGAAATTGGCGATCGCGCTGGCGCAGGGACAACCCTCAACAATATCGGAGCCGTCTATCGCAACCTCGGACAATATCCCAAAGCTTTAGCGTATTACCAGCAATCCCTTACGATTATTAAAGAAATCGGCGATCGTCCCGAAGAGGGAAGGACTCTCAACAATATCGGATTGGTTTACGATAACCTCGGACAATATTCCAAAGCTCTTGAGTATTACCAGCAATCCCTTGCAATCCAAAAAGAAACGGGCGATCGCTTTGGAGAGGGGAAAAATCTCAGCAATATCGGTTGGATTTACAGCAGGCTGGAACAATATCCCAAAGCCCTTGAGATGTATCAACAATCCTTTGCGCTCCAAAAAGAAATTGGCGATCGCGCTGGTGTAGGGATAACCCTCAGCAATATCGCCTATGCCCTGAACGCTCAATCAAAAACGGAACTAGCTATCCTTTTCTTTAAGCAATCTGTCAGTATTCGCGAATCAATTCGCAAAGATTTGCAGCAACTTAGTCGTGAGGAACAACAGTCTTTTACCCTTACGATAGCTGATACCTATCGCAGCCTTGCCGATCTCTTGCTCAAGCAAGGACGTGTGACAGAAGCATTACAGGTTCTCGATCTACTGAAGGTGCAGGAACTTGAAGACTATCTCAAAAACGTCAAAGGAAACGATCGCACTGCACAGGGAATTCAACTTTTAGAACCAGAAAAGGCGATTAGCGGTCAGATTTTAGCGCTCAGCTCAGACAGCATTCCAGAAATCAATCGTCAACTTGCCAACCAGATCCAGCAACTTCCCAAAGCTGAAATCAATAAAGTTCCCGACTATCTACAAAAGTTACCTCAAGGAGCCGTTTTAATTTATCCTCTGATTCTTAGCGATCGCCTCGAACTGATTGTGTTCTCACCCAATACGCTCCCGAGCAAACACACCGTCCCAATCAAAAAAGCCGATTTTGAGAAACTCGTTACTGATTTTCGGTCTGATTTACGAGACTTCACCTCTATTGATGTCAAAACCTCTGGCAAAAAGCTTTACGATGTTCTAATCAAGCCAATAGAATCTGACCTCAAACAAGCAAAGGCAACGACGATTCTCTACGCTCCAGACGGTATTCTGCGCTATATTCCCCTTGGGGCTCTCTACGACGGCACACAGTGGCTAGTGGAAAACTATCGCGTGAATAATTTGATTGCTTACAGTCTTTTTGAACCAGATCGTAAGCCTCAGGTAAACCTTCGCATCTTTGCAGGTGCATTTGGTGGTAAAGGTGGCGAAACCCGTTTTGGTTTCGGTGGTTTGCCTTCCACCATTCCCGAAGTCGATAATATTCAATCTATATTCCCGAATGCCACTAAGCTAATCGGGCAAGATTTCACCGCTCAATCTAGCAAAAACAAAGTTTCAGGAAATACGATTATCCACTTCGCCACCCACGCCCAGTTTAAATCCGTGAGTCCTCTAGACTCCTATGTGTTGTTTGGGGATGGCAGCAAAGTCACTCTCTCAGAGATTAACGAGTGGCAGCTAAAAGATGCCGATTTAGTCGTTCTCAGTGCCTGTGAGACAGGTGTAGGCAGCTTAGGGAATGGTGCAGAAATCCTCGGTTTTGGCTACCAAGTGCAGCGAGCAGGAGCAAAGGCTTCGATCGCTTCTCTCTGGACAGTCTCCGATGGTGGCACGCAGCTATTGATGGAGTCATTTTATGGAAACCTACAGAAGGGGGATCTCAGCATATCTACTTCTTTGCGTGAGGCGCAGCTAAGCATGATTCGCAGACCTATCAAAACGGGTGAAGTGAATTACAATCATCCCTATTACTGGTCTGCCTTTGTCCTAATTGGAAATGGCTTGTAGAGCCATAAGGAACCAATCACTTACCTCTCTAAGCTCCCAATTCTGAGAGACTTTATGAAATCTTTCCCAGAATTGAGAGCTTATCTGAACTTGAGGGATGCGTGATGAGCGTTATCTATTATGGGTAGATCCGTTTAGAGGAGAGCCTGTAAATAGCCACACCACAGAGCGAAAGCCATCTCTGAGCGACTTAACAGGGGCTTCGTCTTCGCGGCTAGAAGGAATGGATATGGGGTGGATTTTGATACCACGGCTGCCTAAGACAATATTGCCGATCACCTCAGCGCGGGGCATGTGAAAATCTGAAGTGATTAAATAAACATCGGTGACATTGCGATCGCGGAGGGCATCTACCATCGTGGTGAAATTGGTCACCGTGTCCACAGCTCGATAGTCTAGATGAATGCGATTGCGGGGTACACCTGCTTGGTCAAACACATACTTCGCATATTCTTCAGGACTACCCGAAGAAACAAAAATCGGCAGATTGGGATGGTTTAGGGCAAATCGCGCTGCAAATTTTTCGCGGGAGGGGGAACCTCCTAGTACCAAGATGGCTTGGGGCTCTTGTTCGACTCTATGGGTCAAATTAGAGAAACTAGGCAACCCGCCTGTAAATAGCCAGCTAAACGCTATGACCCCTGACAAGGTTACGACAGAACTTGTTTTTCGTAAGGGGAGCTTACTCATCACAAAACCTTTAACTTAATTTGTCACCTATCTTGGTGAATATTATCGATAACGTCGAACAAGCGCAACATGAAATTTCAGGCTTAAGAAAATAAAAAATTAGAAATCTAGCTCTCTACGCCCCTCAAGTGCCTTGGCTAAGGTTACCTCATCCGCGTATTCCAGATCGCCGCCCATGGGAATGCCAAAGGCAATTCGGGTAACTTTGGTAAAGGGTTTGATCAAGCTGCCGACATAGAGTGTCGTTGTCTCGCCTTCTACACTGGGGCTAATTGCCATAATTACCTCCAACACCTTACCACTACTAACTCGCCGCACCAAGCCTTGAATATTGAGTTGATCGGGGCCGATCCCATCCATAGGTGAAATTAAGCCACCTAAAACATGATATTTCCCCCGATATTCGCGGGTTTTTTCGAGGGCGATCAGGTCGCGGGAGTCAGAAACCACACAAATCGCCGCATCGTCACGGCTGGGATTCGCACAGATTTCACAAATAACGTCAGCGGAGAGGTGGTGGCAAGTCGAGCAATAACCTACTTGCTGCTTAGCATCGATCAGGGCTTTGGCTAAAGCCTCCACATCCTCTTCCGGGCGCTTGAGAATGTGCATGGCTAAACGCTGCGCTGTCTTGGGTCCAACCCCAGGTAGCCGTTGTAGTTGCTCGATCAAATTTGCAAGAGGTCGTGTATACAAGACAAAATTTCTCTAACTGTGCTGTTTTTGAGAATAGGGCATTTTCTCGAATATCTACAGTACTTCCTATGAAAGTCCCCATAGAATATTTTTTGGGATACTGATAAAGCCGAGAGAAAAGCATTCATAAGGATCCTGAAAATTCATGGCAAATCGCGTTTTAATCGGAGTCACGGGGGGCATTGCCGCCTATAAAGTCTGCGAGGTGGTCTCCACATTGGCAAAAGCGGGCATTGATGTGCGCGTCATTCTCACCAAATCTGCTGAAGAATTTGTCACCCCTCTCACTTTTGCTACCTTGTCGCGATCGCCTGCCTATACCGATCGCGATTTCTGGCAGCCCGTGCATGGCAGACCCTTACATATCGAACTGGGCGAATGGGCGAATGTTTTGGCGATCGCACCCTTAACTGCCAACACGATGAGCCATCTGGCTTGGGGCATGGCAGATAATTTACTCACGAATACGGTTTTGGCGTCGCAATGTCCCGTACTACTAGCCCCCGCTATGAATACCACCATGTGGTTGCAAGAGACCGTGCAGCAAAATTGGCAGAAACTCCAAACAAATTCGCGCTATTGGGCGATCGCGCCGACCAGTGGCATTCTTGCCTGCGATGCCGTGGGAACGGGACGAATGGCAGAACCAGAGGCGATCGTCAGCTATCTGGAATCCCTGCTTTATACCAAAGGGAAACGGGACTTAAGCGGCAAGCGCGTGCTGGTAAGCGCGGGCGGCACGAGGGAATTTCTCGATCCTGTGCGATTTATTGGCAATCCCGCCACGGGAAAACAGGGTATAGAAATTGCTAAGGCAGCATGGCATCGCGGCGCAGAGGTAACTTTGGTCGCTGCGGGAAATGCTTCGATTCCCAACCAACCAGGTATACGAGTGATTTCGGTGAATTCCTCAGCAGAAATGCATCAAGCCATGTTAGAAGCTTTCCCACAAGCCGATCTGACGATTATGGCAGCAGCGGTAGGCGATGTGCGTCCTGCCACCTACAGCGATCGCAAGATTCCCAAAGCTGAGTTGCCTACGTCCTTGGCACTCGAAGCGATCGCCGATATCGTAGCGGATTTGGGTAAGCGCAAGCGTTCTGACCAGATCTTGGTAGGATTTGCGGCGCAAACTGGCACTGAGGCAGAAATCTTAGCCGCCGCCCAGCAAAAATTGGTGAATAAGGGTTTAGATGCGATCGCAGCCAATGCCGTAGACCAATCGCAAATGGGGTTCGGTACAGCGACGAATCAAGCAACATTTATCCATAAAAGTGGCAGGCAAGCAACAACATCCCTCTGCTCTAAATTACAACTAGCCCATCAATTACTCGATTTCTTGGGAAATTCCTAGGGAATTCTTAGGGGAAAACTATACTCTATACGGCCTTTGCAGATCGCGGGATATCCAGAAGCAGTGAATCGCTCAACTTCAAGTTTTATCCATCACCTTCATCTGCCTCTTCCTCTTTAGGATTAATACTTTCCGCTTTCTGGCAGTCGGCGATCGCTCCTTCCACATCCCCAAGCTTTGCCTTTGCCATGCCCCGATTGAAATATGCAGCCGCAGCTTCATCGGGAACTAGTTCGATCACTTTGGTATAGTCAGCGATCGCACCTTGATAGTCTCTAACCTCAGAGCGATCGTAGGCACGATTGTAGTAAGCCTCTGCAAAGGTTGGATCTAGCTCGATCGCTTTGGTATAGTCAGCGATCGCCCCCACATAGTCTTCTGCTTCTGCTTTTTCCATGCCGCGATCGTTATACGCTTCAGCAGAACTCAATACCTCAGTCATATCAATATCTCCACGATAATTTGTCCCAATTGAGCGCTTGCAAAAGTAATTTCATCAATTACCGACTTTAATTATGCGTTGTCTATGCACCCAATTAAAGTTCCTTCTATCCCATGAGTTTCAACTTTGCTGAAGTCAAAAGCAAAGATTTTGACCTATATTTATAACCTGCTTTACTTTCTGCCGGTATCAAAATCACAAAACTGTATTCTGGAATACCCACACTGGTTTGCATCTAATCATTCGCATAAATAATCCTAATACCCAAGACTGCTGAATATAACATAAGCTTAAGTGAGTTTCAGCAGTCAGGCTTAGGCTAACCAAGCAAAATGGAGAAAGCAATGCACAAGACCCCTAATCAACTGTCAGGTCAGCCCATCACATGGATTGAACGCAATCTTGTGGTACGCACTTTAGAATCCGTTCAAGACTTGATTGTGATTTCCTTATGTATTGGGCTGTTTGGAGTGATGGTACTCCAGCTCAAAGATATGTTCGCATCGTTGCTTTCTCCATCAAACTTCCATTTCCATGCAATCACCGCTGATATTTTATTTGTCCTCATTTTGGTTGAGTTATTTCGACTATTGATTATCTACCTTCAAGAACATCGCGTTTCGATTGGAGTAGCAGTGGAAGTTTCCATCGTTTCGGTTTTGAGAGAAGTGATCGTACGCGGCGTTTTGGAAACTCCTTGGGTACAGATTTTGGTAACGGGGGGCTTTCTCTTAGTGTTAGCGGTCTTGCTTGTGGTCAGAGTTTGGATCCCCCCTACGTTTGAAGGCATCGATCCTGAAACTCGCATCGTGCAAGCCTACAATTCACATAAGGAATCATCCAAAAACTAGACGATCGCAGATGATTTCAAGTCATCCTTAATTGTGGTAACCCAATTGGCGATCGCCTATCAATTGCCAGCTAGTTTTGACATTGCATCTCTAAAATCGTTACCTTGTAAGTCAGCGATTTCAAATTGATTTTCTGGATCG
This sequence comes from Tumidithrix elongata BACA0141, assembly GCF_036349135.1. Taxonomy (NCBI): domain Bacteria; kingdom Bacillati; phylum Cyanobacteriota; class Cyanophyceae; order Pseudanabaenales; family Pseudanabaenaceae; genus Tumidithrix; species Tumidithrix elongata. The sequence goes on along the minus strand of NZ_JAZBJZ010000097.1, from coordinate 890 downwards.
CGAAATTCGCTCAGAGATGCTTTTAGATTTTCATCCATTTCAATTTTCTGAATGAATTTTTCTCCGATAACTACTTTCAGTCGTTTTTCATCGTGATAAAAATACTCTTGTAGAAGTGGAATGATGCGGTGATACCAAGCAAAGCGCAAGTCCTCTAGACTTTCAATATTCATGAAGTAACTGTGACCTATTTGGTAATCGCGCCCTATCATTGCAGTGATAGACTTATTGATTTGGATGAGCACTCGATCGAGTTGGATACCCTCGATATTTTTATCTTTTAGAAGTTCTGGATCGGGCTTGAGTTCGATAAATGTGAATCTGCGGCGGAGGGCAATGTCAAGCAGGGCAATCGAGCGATCGCTTGTATTCATTGTTCCTAAAATATAGAGGTTTTGCGGTACGCCAAACAACTCCTTAGAATAGGGCAGTGTAACCCTTAATTCATTGGACTTGCCTAATCTTTTGTCATCCTCAATCAGCGTAATCAACTCACCAAAAACCTTAGCAATATTCGCTCTATTAATCTCGTCAATAATAATCAAATATTTGTTTTCAGGATCTAATTCAGCTTGCTTACAGATTTGCTTGAATACTCCATCAACAACTCTATAACGAATATCCCCCAATTCATCCGTTATAGGTTTAATCCCTTCTACAAATTCCTCATAGACGAAGGATTGATGGAAAGTCACAAATTTCAAATACTTTGATATATCAGCCTTCTCTTCTGGAGCGCTTATCAGTTCTTGTAGTTGATCGGCTAAACTCTCTTCTACATATTCTTTCCCTAAATCAGTAAGGAACCAAAATCCATCTCGATCCTTTTCAAACAAATAGACTTGTTTGGAAATAATAGATAATAACAAAACAGTTAGAAGACGAGATGT
>NZ_JAZBJZ010000096.1:0-20796 GCF_036349135.1 Tumidithrix elongata BACA0141 | reverse complement strand
TAAGAAAAGGCTCTTGTTCTACTAACGAACAAGAGCTTTTTCTCTTTGGGGGCTTTATGAGATTGGACGATATGCTCTCTTTGAGGGATTGTTACTATTCTCAGGACTTCCCAGAGAATAGAGTCTTTCACCTAAAGAGGGTTTTCCATGCTTCTACAGTATCGCTGCCAATTTCGGTCTCAAAGGTTTTACCATTTTGTAAGATAACTCGAATGGTCATATTCCCTGACGGTGCATTTGCCAACGCATTGGCTAGTTCGGGTTCAACAATTCCATCTTCATAACGATAGACCTTCCCACGTATTGCAAATAGAATTTCTCTAGGACTTAAATCTTCAGAAAGTTGCCGATAGACTGGCTCTCGATCTTGGTATTCGCGATCGATGTATTTTCCCTCATGATGGCTGTAAACTCTACGGGTTCGCCAGACAGGTTTATATCCGTCTACTACTTTCCAATAGCGAGTGTAGGTAGCGCGGATTCCCTGCTTTGACCAAACGGAGACAAAAGCAAAGTCATCTGTATAGTTCTTATCATATACAATTCTGCCGTCAAATGGATTGTCAATAACTCTTGACCAAGACACATCAGCATGTTGATCGACAGAAGCAGGTTGTACTGCCCAAACCTGAGCGGCATTTGTTAAAATCAAGCTTAGACTAAATCCTAGACCAATTAACGTTTGCTTTTTCATCTCTAAATCCACCTTACTTGTTGATGCGCAACACTTACAAATTTCATTCCAAAATCTAGCGATAATCAATTGTGAGGCTTGGATTTTGATACTTCGAGAACTTTAGTAGATCGCCTGGCTTGAAGAGAAATTGCTGATACCAATTTCTCTTCAATTTGCAATAGATCGTTTTTGGGGTTCCGCTCTCTACATGGTCTTTTCAAAAAGATGCGTTGCATCATTTCTTGAAAATGGGATGAGTGAAATCGAAGCACATTCTCAAATACAATTCCTTTGGGATTGCTATTGTGTTGCTAGTATTCTATCTATTCCTTGTATGAGGACTTTGCGATCGCTATCACGTCAGTACCGTGATCTTTCCTAATCAATAGCAAAGAATAGAAAAGTTTTGTAAGGCTATTGACCCAACAGTACATTGAGAAGTTCCCAAGTCACATCTATTCTTTTTTATTCTCTGGAAAACTATCGAAGTCTCTGCACGGTGAGCGAATAGTTACCTCGCCCAGAACGGTCGAAAGCATTTGCGACCACGCGATAAGTACCTGTAAACGGTAGCTCTAAGGTAATCGCCGCATTTTTGCGATCGGGTAAGCCGTTATTTTCTTTGAGAACTTGGCGATCGGGAGAGAAGATCACCAGGTAAGGATGGAAGTCTTGACTACTCAGCGTAATTTTAACAATTTGTCCGGCCGTTCCAGCGAAACTAAAGGTGTCAAACAGGCTCCCATCTCGCGCAAAAACACGACTACCTGCTCCTAAAGTTCCATTGCGTTGCAGAAGAATTGCAGATTGACTATTAGAAGGTGGGTCAGAGAAATCAGTTGCAGTGGGTGTTTGATAGTCGCTGACTCTAGCACTAAGCGTAAAACGTCCTGAATCACCGGGTTCGTAAGAGTTGGCATAGAGGGTGTATCGACCAGTCCTAGGTAGGGTAATCGTGATTCGCGCATTCTTCCCACCGCCACTATCGTCATCTTCGGCAATTTTATTGCCATTGGCATCAAACAAAGCTAGGTATGGATCGATATCCGTGCTGCGCATTTCCAGTACGACACGCTGTCTTGCCTGTCCTTCAAATTGAAATACCTTATACAAGCTGCCATCGGGCAGAGTCTCATCTTGAGCGGTTAAGGTGCTGGCGATCGCTGCCCCATTCAGCAAAAGTGTCGTGGGAGGCTGTTTAACAGGATTGTTATTGGCAATGCGCCCTTGCTGCGCTGCCGCCATAAACTCGCGCACGGTGTCTGCGGTAATCGCAAACCCCAAGCCGATATTGCCTTCATGCTCCCCAGAGGTATAAATGGAGGTATTGACCCCAATCAATTCACCGCGTCCGTTGAGTAAGGGCCCGCCAGAGTTACCAGGGTTGAGTGCTGCATCGGTTTGAATTAAGTTGCGGTCTGTGTCAATGCGACTCACGATCCCTGTAGTCAGGGTTCCTGCAAATCGTCCAAAGGGATCGCCGATCGCAAAGGCTCTTTGTCCGACTTGAATCTGGCTGGAGTAACCAATTTTGATCGTGGGTAGATCGCTGGTGACACCCTGAAGTCTAATCAGCGCTAGGTCAGGATTGCGACTGCTGGCGATTACCTGCCCCTGTAGCTTTTGCTTGTTTGCCAGAGTCACAGTGACGGTATTTGAGCCCTTTACCACATGGGCGCTGGTAAGCACTAAACCTTTGGCGTCGATAATGCTACCGCTACCATTACCACTTGCCGAGCGAATGGACACGACCGCAGGGCTAGCTGCCTTGTAAACGCGAATATTGGTCTCCTCGTCGATATCCTGCGCTTGGATTGGCTTTGGCGCGGCTGTTAAAATTGCCCCCGTTGTCCCGATCGCTCCACCAAACAACATTAGGCTAGTTGCAATAATGCTGACGAAACCTCTTTTCACAAAATTACCCACTAGAAAATACTGCTTTACTTGCTATGTACATTCTAAGATCGGTTTTAAGGATTTGTAAGTTCCTATGCCCGTCAAATTTTTACCAAACATTAACCACGCGATCGATCGCAAGGCAGAAATTCTAGCGATTCAGGTAGAATGCTTAGGTTGAGGTTAATCAATCTTAATGCTTGGGCATCATGTATTTGGCTGCCCGATCGCCTTCCCCAATAGGTATCCTCATGATTTAAGGATATTTTTAGTAAAGAAACTACCTTTATCCAGTAGGTCGGACTTACCCCCTTTAATTCCCCCTTGCACCAGCCGCGAAGCGACTTCCCGCAGGGTAGGGGGAAAACTAGAAATCTTGTTCCCTCCCTTTTGCAAGGGGAGGGCTAGGGTGGGGTAAATTCTAAATGAGAAATCGCCTAAGGGAGGATTGCAAACAAAATAAGATGTTATCTAGTAGTCCTAGAAATTGTGAGGATTGCTTGAATTTGCTTGTATTTTGGTTTTAACTTTCTGTCGTAAAATTTTGCTTGTAGCTCGAAATCATGGGAACTAGTTTGTCGCTCAAAGGTAAAGTCATCGCAGTGACAGGTGCGTCGGGCACGATGGGGCGATCGCTCATTGCAGAATTATCCCAACAGGGGGCGAAGATCGTGGCGTTGACCACTTCTCCTGATGTTAGCTTTGCTGAGGCTGCGGATCGGAATATTGAAGTTGTAATGTGGAAATTGGGGGCGGAAGCTGAATTACGCGATCGCCTGCAAGGAATTGACATTCTCGTTTTAAATCATGGCGTGAATGTACTAGGCGATCGCACGCCTGAGGCAATTCAAAAATCCTTTGAGGTCAATACATTTTCGGTTTGGCGATGGATGGAACTCTTTTTGACCGCAGCAGATAGCTCAAAAAGTGATTCAAAACAGGTTGATGTCAAAGAGGTGTGGGTTAATACTTCCGAAGCAGAAGTCAATCCTGCCTTTAGTCCTCTTTACGAATTGTCGAAACGCGCGATCGGGGAAATTATTACCCTGCGGCGTTTAGATGCTCCCTGTATCATTCGTAAGTTGGTACTGGGCCCTTTTAAAAGCGAACTCAATCCCTATGGGGTGATGTCGCCGAGTTGGGTGGCTTGGGCGATTGTGGCGTTGGCAAAAGTTGGCTGTCGCGACATTATCGTTACGGTCAATCCGCTTACCTATCTCAGTTATCCCTTGGCTGAGTTTTGGCGATCGCTTTATTTCCGTCTATTCTCTAAAGGCAAGTCATGAACTCCAAAGTAAATTCTGAGTTAGATCTCAAACTAGGTTCTGAATTAAGTTCCAGCCAAAATGCTGAAATCCTTAAATTTGTGCGCGAGGCTGGACAAAAGGCGGTGCAACTGAGAACGGAAGGGTTTCAAGTGGATGATAAGGGCATTGACGATCGCGTTACGAATGTCGATCGCATTCTGGATGGCTTGCTTACCCAACAGTTTCAGCAATGGTTCCCTAACGATATTGTGATCAGTGAGGAAAATTCGCTTTCGCAAAAGCAATGGCTGCAAAATGACTACCAGCAAGACCAAGCGAGATTGTGGTTTATTGACCCCATCGATGGCACTGAAGATTTTATCCACGGGCAAGAGAATTATGCTGTGATGATTGGCTTGCTAAAAGCGCATCAGCCAATTATGGGATGGGTTTACGCACCCGTAGGCGATCGCTTTTATTTTGGGGGCAGTGCGATCGATGGATTATTTTCCAATCTGAATGACAATCTGAATATAAGTACCGATGCCAATCGAGAGAATTCTACTTTTAAGCCATTAATTCCTCAGACGCATCTCCCTGATTCCTGTCAGGTTATCCTTAGCTCTAAAGATGAATATGCCTATGGCGCAGCAATTCGCTCGGCAATTCCCCAAGCGGAGTTTTACAGTTTGGGAAGCTTTGGGCTGAAGGTGATGGAAGTGGTTTTAGGTCGCGCCAGTTTATATATCTATCTCAATCGCCGCGTGAAGCTCTGGGATACGGTGGGGCCCTTAGCGATCGCTAAGGCAGCAGGTCTAGTTTGCTGCGATTTGGAAGGTCGGGAAATTGGCTTTGGCATGGATGCGATCGATCCCGATACGCTGATTCACCACCAAGTGATTCTAGTCGGGTGGTCAGATTTTCTCGATCGCTTTAGACCGAAAATCGCAGAGGCTTTATGGGGATTGCTTTAAAGCCTATAAATATTTATTTGGATAAGGAGAGGGAATTGAAGAACTTGTTGTATGACAAAACCTACCACCAAATAGACATCATGTTACCATTTTGTTTGTCTAATACTTGAAATTACTCTATGAGCAATATTTTTCGACTAGGGTATATTGGAACCGAAGAGGATTACTTTACCGCTAGCCTACAATATGTCATCGAAAACTTTCCTAACCTTGGACAGGATATAGTAAATTTTCTGGCTGTTCAAGCAGGTAAATCAACCACTCGATTTTTTAAGGCCATCGATCACCCACGTGGAAATGGTCTCAACTATCTGGATTTTCTATTGAAGTGCGAAGATTATGACATTCTTTGTGAGCATAAATTGGGTAGTTCCTTAGGAGAACTTCAACTAGAAAGATATATTAGGGTAGCAGAGTCCAAACCTAAAAAGACTTACCTTACACTTATCAGTAACGGAAATCATTCTATTAATCAGTCTGTTTTGAATCATGAATTATATCTGCGTCCAGAGAATAGATCTTTTCAACATTTCCGTTGGCAAGATATATATCCACTTGTAGTAAAACAAAAGAAACGTCAGAACCGTCTTATAGAGGAGTTTGCTGAATTTATGGAGTATCTTAAAATGCGCCCTCCTCATCTGGTTGAGGGATGGAAGGATCTATTTGAGAACCCTGTAACTGCTCAGAGGCTTGGAGAGTGCTGGGAAAAGGTAAAAGAATTTTTCAAAACTGAGACTGCTGCAAAATGGCAACCAAGAAGTAAAACTAGGCATGGAATGGTGTGCTGGGAAGTTTCAAAGCCTAATGACTGGCTATACTTACTCTACTTTGATTTTGAATCCAATTTTAAGCAAGGATTAATGTTAGAATATCCTTACATTCAGGCTAATATATTTATTTTAGAGGATCATCCTTATCTTAATTCTTTTCGTTCAATTGAGCATGATATTTTCCTCTGTCAAAATGATAGTATCGGTAATATCGAGGTTATTACAGCCATACCTGAATATGCAGGATGGAAAAGAAAAGGAGATGTTCAGGCTATGTGGGTTGCATCCTACTTTATTTCCCTAAATCAGATTTTGGATCTTGACCTACATGAAGTTGAAAGAAGGCTAAAGGATTTTGCCGTTTCGGTCTATGAACATGCTTTGAAAACTGTAGAAGAATACACCAGTTTGCAAAAGTGAACTAAACAATATTGGTTGTCAAAACTATATGATCGCTTCTAAATCTACAAATGTGAGAGCGCTAATCATTCCTTGTTTATCTAAGGATCGTGGATTTATTAAGGTGCTGTTCTTTAGAAATAATGGGCATTCTAAAATAATGACTCTACACCATTAGAATTGCAGGTAATTTAGTTCACGATCCTAAGCTTGAAATTTCTATCTTTATTTACCAAATTAATTCTATTTAAGGATCGTTACGATAGATTGCACAATACTTTGACGATCTAAATCTCAATGGCGAGTATAGGTTGAGTCATGCGTTATAATCCAAAATAGCCTGCATCCCATAGACAAAATCTATGACTTCCCTCACCATAACTTTACCCGAAGCCGCGAAAGCCTACATCGATCGCCAGATTTCAAACGGTGCTTATAGTAGTGCTGACGAATTTTTGACAGCTTTAATCGAACAAGATCGAGAACGTCAAGCCAAGCAAAAAGTTAATGCCTTGCTGCGATCCACGCTTCAGAAAGATCGAGCGATCTCAGCTACAGATGAATGGTGGAAACAGCAACGTCAATATTTAACCGCGTAACTTCCACTTCCCACAGGAGACTTAACCCCACTTCTTAGGGATTTGTAAAGAAGTAAAACTAAGCGATCGCATTGAGTGAAGAGATTAAAAAGACCTCAAACATACTCTAAACTAAAGGGTGGATTTTTGTTTTTAGCAAAGTTCAGTTTTTACCCATTTTTAGGAGGACTTATCCATGGCACATGCAGAGTTATATAAGGGCGATTCTAGTGAAGAGGTGACTCTTTTACAAACCTTGCTAGGAATCAATGCTGATGGTGTTTTTGGCGACCAAACTGAGGCTGCTGTGATCAAATTTCAGACCGAGCATGGTCTCGATGCTGACGGTATTGTAGGGGCACGCACATGGGAGGCTTTAGAAGCTAAAAAAGCTAGCTCAGTGATTGATACAACGGGTAAATCCTTTGGGCAGATTTTTGGTGGCATCGGTAATCCCGGTGCATCGAGTTAAGCGATAAAGGATTTAAGTTTCCCCCCTTTGTAAGGCTACGGTGTACGCACAAGTAAATTTATTTTCGCTTCAATCGATCTAGATCCCTAAATCCCCCAGAATTAGGGGATTTAGGGATCTTGTCCCCCCAGAATTGGGGGCTAGGGGGCGATAAACCTTTGATTTAATGGGGTAAAAGTTCGTACAGATTCCTGTAATAAAGCACCTGTGTGTGTGGTCTATCATGATTGAGTACTTCCTTTTAAAATACTCAAAGCTACAGCTTCTGCCACTTTAATCCCATCAATACCTGCCGAGAGAATGCCACCTGCATAACCCGCACCTTCGCCAGCGGGATAGAGACCTTCTGTATTCAGGCTCTGATAGTTCTCATTGCGTTTGATTCTAATCGGAGAGGAAGTGCGTGTTTCTACACCAGTCAGCATGGCATCTTCCATCGCAAATCCCTTGATCTGTTTCTCAAAAGCAGGAAGCGCCTCGCGAATCGCAGCGATCGCGTAATCTGGCAAGCTCTGACTTAAATCTGTCAAATGTACCCCCGGCGTATAGGAAGGATGCACTGCACCCAGGGATTTAGAAGAACGATTAGTAAGAAAGTCGCCTACGAGTTGTCCGGGCGCATCGTAGTTTCCGCCGCCCAACTCAAATGCCTGTTCTTCTAAGCGGCGTTGAAATGCGATTCCCGCTAGAGGATGACCGGGATAATCGTCGGGGGTAATGCCCACCACGATCGCACTATTGGCATTGCGCTCGTTACGAGAATATTGGCTCATGCCATTGGTGACCACTTTTCCTACTTCGGATGTTGCTGCCACGACCAACCCACCCGGGCACATGCAGAAACTGTAGACAGAGCGACCATTTTGACAGTGATGTACCAGTTTGTAATCCGCAGCACCCAAGCGGCGATGACCAGCCCGATCGCCAAATCTGGCGCGATCGATCAGAGTTTGTGGATGTTCTACCCGAAAGCCAATGGAAAAGGGTTTTGCCTCAATATAAACGCCGCGATCGAACAGCATCTGGAAGGTGTCACGGGCGCTATGACCCACGGCTAGAACGATATGCTTGCTGGCAATATATTCTCCATTTGCGAGGGTGACTCCCTGTACTTTCCCATTCTCGATATCGATATCCTCCACGCGACTTTGAAAGCGAATTTCACCACCAAGAGCTTCGATTTGAGCGCGGAAACTTTGCACGATTCCCACAAGTTTCAGCGTTCCAATATGGGGTTTGTTGACATAGAGAATTTCGGAGGATGCACCCGCATTGACAAATTCGGTGAGAACCTTGCGCCCATAATGTTGCGGATCTTTGACTTGGCTGTAGAGTTTGCCATCTGAGAAAGTACCAGCGCCACCTTCACCAAATTGAGCGTTCGATTCGGGGTTAAATTCGGTTCTTTTTTTCCAAAAATTAAACGTGTCTGCCGTGCGATCGCGTACTGCCTTCCCGCGTTCCAAAATAATCGGACGAAACCCCATTTGTGCCAATAGCAAACCAGCAAACATTCCCGCAGGCCCCATGCCGATGATAATTGGACGACTTGCTGACTTTAAATCACTGGGAGCTTTTGCCACATAGCGATAGCTCATGTCTGGTGTGGGCATGACATGGGGATCTTTTTTGAAGCGATCGAGGAGTTGTTTCTCCTTAGTTGTCTCCACATCGAGAATATAAACCAGTACGATCTCTGTTTTTTTACGAGCATCGTAGCTGCGTTTAAAAATGGAATAGCTGACTAAATCTTCGTGCGTAATTTGCAGCTTTTTAAGGATGGCATGCTCGATTTCCTGTTCGGAATGATCGAGTGAAAGTTTGATTTCAGTGAGTCGTAGCATGGATGGATGATTCCCCCTAATCTAGGAGTATTAAGTCTACCAACAAACTTTTGTTTTTATATTTGCTGGTATTTATGTTGGCTATAATAGCTTCTAAGGTATTTACAAACTAAACCAACTCAATTTTAGGAGCTTTAAGAATGACAACCTCCTTCAAATATGTGGTTCCCGATCTTGAGTATCCGAGCAGTGATGGTTTACCAATGGCAGAAAGTGATGCAGCAAGAGATTATTTAATCTATGGCGTTGAGGCATTGAGTTTATATTTTCAAAAACGCCCTGATGCTTATATTTCGGGTAACTTGTTTATTTATTACGAACAGGGAAATCCAAAGGCAGTCGTCGCCCCAGATGTATTTGTTGTATTTGGCGTTGAAAAGAAAAAGCGCCCATCTTACAAACTATGGGAAGAAAATTACAAAGTCCCCGATTTTGTTTTAGAAATCACCTCAAAAAGCACAGTTAGCGAAGATCAAGGGATAAAAAAAGGACTGTATGCTTATTTGGGAATTAAAGAGTATTTTCAATACGATCCAACCTCTGACTATCTAAAGCCTTCCTTGCAAGGGCTGCGTTTAGTAGAGGGTAATTACTTGCCAATTTCTTCACAAATCAAAGAAGGTGAGTTGTCCATATTCTCTCAAGTATTAGGCTTAGAATTGCGCCGCCAACAGGACGGACAAATGCGCTTTTACGATTTGGTAGCAGATCGTAAATTACAGAGTGCAGAAGAATTGGTGGAAGCAAAAAAACAAGCCGAGCAAGCTAAACTTGAAGCCGAACAAGCTAGATTTGAAGCCGAGCAAGCCAAACTTGAAGCCGAACAAAAGGCTGTAAAACTGGCTGATAAGTTGCGCGAGTTAGGTATCGATCCCGATCGTCTGCCCTGAATTTCGGATGCTAATATAGCATTCTTAGCCTAGTGAGGTACAGTAACAGCAATGTGTGAACTATCCTAAAATATCCACCAAAGAAACTTGAGTAAAAACGTCCTGAATCCCCGAATTCTACTTATAGAGAATTCGGGGATTGGAATAGCTCAAACGGCAAGAGCTTGCTTGTGGCGAGTCTGGGAAACTAACCACCGTTGCAATTCTGAAGAGCCATAAACCTCGTCGGCAATAAAATGGTTCCCTTCTGGTAGCACGGTAAAATCTACATGTACTCCCAGTCTTCGTAAAATTGCGACAAACTGTTCGGTATCCTTAACGGGTAGATTTTTATCCTGTCTGCCTTGAAAAATTTGAATGGGAATGTCCTTAAGTTGGGCAAGTTCGCTTTTACTCAAGGTTTGGGGAACGCGACCAGATACTGCAACCACACCTGCAAAGCGATCGGGATAGGAGGTAGCTAGATGCCAAGCTCCTGCCGAGCCTAGGCTAAATCCAGCAACGATCGCACGCGATGGATTGATTGAATGCGATGTGAGCAAATGCTCCAGTAAAGCAATCACATCCGAGGCACGATCTATCCAAGTTTGTTCTTCGAGAATCTGGGGTGCTACAAACACATAGGGTAGTGAATTTAATTCATTCACAAAACGCGGTAGTCCCCATGTCAGTAAAGTATTTAGATCGGTGCCGCGATCGCGACCTCCATGCAGAAAAAGTACTAAGGGTGCAGAAGCACTGACATTGGTAGCTGGCGAGAATAGATAGGGTAATACTCCGTTTGCCGTGTTGTAAGAGCGATGTTCGATAGTCATAGTCTTAATTCCTAAAGGTTGCTGGTGAGTTATTCGTGAGAAGGTGAGCAAGTATGAGTTTTTGATTTATGATACTCGAATATTTTGTTTCCCTAATATTAAAAAACACAAAATATTTGTATCCCTAATTACTTGACTCCAAAAATAGGATAAGCCTATACTACTGTATCTCGATTGATTTACCGTAAATTACTGTCAGCCTTCTATCTATAAGGTTTTCAGTCAGTGACAAAAGGAAATTTACGGCTATCTGAGATCTTGCAAACAATTTGCCAATAGTTATTTTAAAGACAAAAATCTGGAGAACTCACATGAGCAGTCAGTCCATTCAAGTCAAGCCCACATCCACTTTCACAGGTGCAGAAATCGAAGGTGTAGATCTATCAAAACCTCTCTCCGAGCAGGCAGTTAAAGAAATTCGCGAAGCTCTTTTGAAATGGAAGGTCGTATTCTTTCGCAGTCAAAATATCGACCACGCCGCTCAAGTTGCCTTTACCTCTCGGTTTGGTGAAGTCACCTATGCTCATCCCCATGAAGATGAGCCGATCGCGGGTCATCCTGAAATTTTGCCCATCGATCGCAGCCGTTTTGAACGCCGTAATGGGCTTCAGCGCTCTAGCTACGAAAGTCGTTGGCATACCGATGTTACCGCTGCTGTTAACCCTCCCGCAGCATCGATCTTGCGGGCAGTAAATGTCCCCAGCGTGGGTGGTGATACCACTTGGACAAATTTAGTTGCCGCCTATGAAGGACTATCAGCTCCAATCCGCGAATTGGCAGATAAACTTAAGGCAGAGCACCGCTTCAATGCAGGATTATATCTTCCTAGTAACAGCAAATACGCTGAGCGTATCGCTAAGAATCCTATCGTTTCCATCCATCCCGTAGTTCGGGTACATCCTGAAACGGGCGAAAAGGGGTTGTTTGTCAATCCTGGATTCACTTCACATATTATTGATGTCTCTCGCAAAGAAAGTAAGCTCTTGCTAGAATTGTTCTTTAAACAAATCACCAAACCCGCTTACACTACCCGTTTCCGTTGGAATAATGGCGACATTGCCTTCTGGGATAACCGTGCGACTGCCCACTTAGCTCCTCAAGACCTCGATCATGTTGAAGTTGAGCGCGTTCTCTATCGCACCACCATCACAGGTGACATTCCCGTAGGGCCCGATGGCTTCCGTTCTGAGATCGTTGAAGGTGAAGTCTTCAGCAGTAACCTACCCAGCGTTTTGAAGCAGAATGCTGAGAAATTGCAAGCGCAACCAGTACTTGCCTAAAATCTAACAAATGGAATGGTTAGGAGAAGGAGTAATTCATATGAATTGCCCCTTCTTTGGCTATGAATTCCTGCTTGTAATGAGTCCCAAAAAACAACCAAATTTTGCAGCTAGTAAAAATCCTTACTTTGCCCGATCTAAGTGATATCTGAGACAGATAAGCGATCGTGATTATCCTATAATTGTTAGTTAAGCTAATTATTAGTAGGACATAATGGTACTCGCCTCATGAAAAATTGGAATGGGAATCTAGGCGATCAGATAAGTAATGTCATTTACTACTATTTACCCGCCTTTCGTTGGCGTAATTTTCGTCTGTTTTTTGGTGGGCAGTTGCTATCGATGTCTGGGACATTTATGACCCAGCAGTTAACGATTCCTTGGTTGATCTATGACTTGACCCACTCGGCGTGGCTGTTAGGCGTGGCTGGGTTTGTCCAATTTTTACCCACGTTATTTCTCATTCCCTTTTCGGGTGTATTGTCCGATCGCTGGAGTCGTCGGGATTTGTTGATGCTAGTGCAAGTCCTGGGCATCAGCGTTTCCCTCGCTTTAACGATTCTTACCTTTACTGATTGGATTACGTTTCCAAGCCTATTGGTACTGAGCGTTCTCAATGGTTTGCTCAAGGGTTTGGATATGCCCGTGCGGCACACGATTGTCACCGAAACCGTAGACGATCGCGCCGATCGGGGCAATGCGATCGCGTTGAACTCCGTGATGCTAAGTTCCTCTTTGGTCTTGGGCCCAGCCATGGGTGGAATTTTGATTGCTACCCTAGGCGTGAAATATTGTTTTCTCTACGATACCCTCAGCTATATTCCTGCCATTTTTACCCTCCTAGCGATGCGAATTCAAGTTCCCCTCGCGCAGGCGAAGACAAGCCTTAGCGATACTTTGCAAAAATTGCGGGAGGGCTTTGAATATGTCTCCAAATTCCAGCCAATTAGAGCAATTTTATTAATATTGGCTTTGCAGGGCTTGGTTGGGATGTCTCATATCGCGCTCATGCCTGTGTTTGCGGCAAAGATTTTAAATGGAGATGCGACGACGATGGCTCACCTCAGTACCGCTGGGCCGATTGGATCGTTGTTTGCCTGTTTGTATCTGAGTTTCAGGCGAGGAATTGCAGGCTTAGAGCGGTTGATTGTATTCGCTCAAGTGGCGATCGGAATGAGTCTGATCTCCTTCTCACTATCGCGGCAAGTTTGGCTGTCCATTATCATCTTGGTGTTTACGGGCTGTTTTGCCATCCTCCAGATTACGAGTAGCAATATGATTATCCAAACCCTAGTTGCCGAAGACAAGCGCGGAAGGGTCATGAGTTTTTATGCCTTGGCAATGGTGGGGATGATGCCCTTTGGGAACCTGTTAGCTGGAACCTTGGCACATCATTTCGGTGCGACCAATGCCTTGATTGTCTGTGGCAGCATGAGTATCTTCGGTGCGCTGTGGTTTTGGGGACATTCATCGAAAGTGCGCCATTGGATCGCTCAGGAGACTTACGATCTTACGATCGAGTCACAGAAGAGTTAGTAATTAGGGCTTGCTAAGAGCTTTTAACCCTAGTTTTCGGATGCATTCGCAGATGTGAACAAGGTTACAAAAGGTTAAGAACTGCTTCGGCGACGCGATCGATCGCACCATTACCACCGAGGCGATCGCGCATTTTGGCATAGTTATCCAACGTGTGCTGGCGGGCTTGTTCGTTGAGTAATAACTCCAAGCAAGCATCAGCCAATGCCTCTGGTGTCGCTGCTTCTTGCATAAATTCTGGCACGATCGCTTCCATTTGCACGAGATTGGGTGGCGACATAAAGGGGATTTTGGCGCGCAAGATATAGCGGGCAATCCAAGCTGTCACCGCACTCACCCGATAAAGCACCACTTGAGGCACATTCAGTAAGGCTGTCTCTAGATTGACCGTTCCAGATTTAGACAGCACCAAGTCAGCCGCTCGAATTACCGTTTGGGAAGGGGTAGAAACCACCTTGGCATTGAGACTGTACTGTTGTAATAGCTTTTCGACATCTGCCCTGTAGCGTTCTAAGGATAGCGGCAACCAAAATTTTACATGGGGCAATTTTGCTTGAATTTTTTGAGCTGCCTCAAACATAATCGGTGCAACCATCTTGAGTTCCTGCGATCGCGAGGCAGGTAGCAGTGCCACCATCAATTCCTCTTCAGGGATTCCCAGTTGTTGGCGAGCCGCCGCACGGGACGGCACGCGATCCATCAAGTCTAAAAGTGGATGCCCCACCCACTCTACATTTGCGCCCTGATTTTGGTAGTACTTTGCCTCTTGTGGAAAAATCGCCAACACCTTATCAGTAAACGCCGCGATCGCTCGCGTATTCTTGTCGTTGAGCGACCAAACCCACTCTTGGGGCGCAATGTAGTAAATCACGGGCACTTTGAGTTCGTTCTTGGCAAAATATCCCATGCCTTGGTTGGGCATCATGTAATCGATCAAAACCACAAGGTCAGGTGGGTTTTTTCTTAGCTTTTTCTTGGCTTCTGCCTGCACGCGTAAGGTGGGAATCACAAAGGGCAAAGCCTCTATCGCACCAATGGAGCCGATGCCTACCGTATCGCCTAATAACTCTGCCCCCGTTGCCACCATGCGATCGCCCCCCAGTGCAAAAATTTCTAGGTCTATACCCTTTGCAGTGGCGTGTTGCTTGAGTGCCTCAATTAAAATAGCACCGTGCCAATCACCTGACACTTCCCCAGTACTGATAAATATGCGTCGTTTCATTCTTTGTTGCGTTTTACTCTTCTTGTGGCTGAACTCCAAGGGCTCGTAGCTGTCTAGTCTACAACTTAAGGCGCGTAGCAAAATTTTGCGATCGCGTGGGGGACAAGGTTCGTGCTTTCAGAATTGCTGCTGCTAAAAAAGCATAGGAGAAAACGCCCACAACCGCCAGAATTGCGCCTTGCACGAGTTCGTTACCAGCCATCGATGCGGAAGCATTCCAAAATCCATGCATGGTGGCAGAAGTAAGATAGCCGATCGGTAAAATCAGCCACCATTTAGAAGGTTTAAGCGCACTTAAGCCAATAAAGTAGCCAAAGTAGCCACTATAGGCCATATGTCCAGCCACAGAACCGAGAATTCTAGGAATTAAGAGTTGCAAGCCCACGAAGTAGGCTGCCCCCTCTCCGCTACTTTCTCCAACTTTTACGACAATATTCGGCACATATTGTCCGAGGGTTTCAAGCAACGTAAATCCCACAGCAGAGGCTGCACCAACCAAGATACCATCCAAAGGTTCGCATACGCCTAACCGTTCGCGCCAACGGGGTGATTTTGCCAGTAACAGCCCTAAAAAGTAGCAGACAAAGACAGGGAGAGATTTCAGCAGTTCCTCTAGCATCCCCGCACCAAAAAAATTGGCGATCAGGTGCGACATAAACCCAGCACTCTCAGGCACATGGAAGACATCGCCTGGCAAGAGTCCGCGAAATACAAATACAAACAGTTTAAACAGAGGGCTGACGATCGCGGCGGCAGTGGCGATCGCGGCAGCCAGCAAAAGCCACCAAGGCTTGCGCTTGCCACAGAGACGATAAACCACAAAAAACGCCGCCCCAGCAAGATAGAAGGCAAGCAACCCTGCAAATGCGACAAAGTTTCCAATCGTCATGAACATGGAAACGACACATAGGACTGTGACGATCGCTGGGATTAAAAAAGCTTTGCTCTTGAGATCCTTGCCTGTCGAGAGAATTGGAATCAACTGAGACATGGATAGAGCATTTGTCGGTGGATTGGCGGGGGAGTTGGGGGTAACCACTGGTTGCACTGCCTGAAGCTCAAACGTAAACTCAATTACCTGTTCGCCCAGCACGATGCGATCGCCGGGCTGCAAGCGCCGACAACCACTCAAGCGATCGCCATTGATAAATGTGCCGTTAGAACTGCCTAAATCGCAAACTTCCCAAGTGCCGACCTCGGCTAGGGGACGCACAGAGGCATGATGCCTTGACACACCACCATAACGAGTGCTTTCCAAAACGATCTGACAATCAGCCTCGCGCCCGATCGTGACTTCATAGTTGGCTGAAAGTTGAAATACCCCAACTTGGAAGCCGCTAGAACTTCCATTGGCTCCAGTTTGTCGGAGAAAACCACTATAAGAAGATAGATTCGCCATGATTTCCTTGCTCTATCTAGCCTTGGCAGTGAGTAACGATTCCGTATTTTCCGTGAAAATCCTATGGGAATGAGATATATCCTGCCACAAACAAAATGCTTAAAGACTATTCGTCTTCCGCAAATTGATAGCGATAGAGATCTTCGGGTTTAGGTTCGGGTGAAGCTTCCGCAAATCTGACGGACTCTTCAACAATGGCTTGAATCTTTTTGTCGATCGCTTTCAATTGTGGCTCAGTAGCTAGACCATGCTCTGTGAGCTTGCTTGCCAAAATTTTGATTGGGTCGCGTCCAAACCACTCATCTTTTTCTTCTTTAGGTCTTAGCTCATCTGGGTCTGCCAAAGAGTGACCGCGAAAACGATAGGTCAAGCACTCCATCAAGGTAGGACCTTCGCCAGCACGGGCGCGACGAATTGCCTCTTGAGCCACCTTACGCACGGCTAAAACATCCATGCCATCGACTTCAAAACCGGGCATTCCAAAGGCAGCGGCTTTTTTGAAGATGGATGTGTCTGAAGTTGCCCGTACATGTTCCATCCCGATCGCCCATCGATTATTCTCAACCACGAAAATCATTGGTAAATTCCACAGGGCAGCCATGTTCATCGTTTCAAAAAACTGACCGTTATTGGCAGCACCGTCACCAAAAAAGCAAGTTGAAACTTGATCGGCACTGGCATCGCCCATCGTTTCTCGGCGATATTTGCTCTGAAAAGCTGCACCCGCAGCTACTGGAATGCCTTCGGCAACAAACGCAAAGCCACCGAGGAAGTTGTGCTCGGCAGAAAACATATGCATCGAGCCGCCGCGCCCTTTACTACAGCCTGTTTCTTTCCCAAAAAGCTCTGCCATCACCTCATTTGCAGTCACCCCTGCACTGAGCGCATGTACGTGATCTCGATAGGTACTGCACACATAATCATCAGGACGTAAGGCTTTAATCACGCCTGTGGCTACTGCTTCTTGTCCGTTATAAAGATGCACAAAGCCAAACATTTTGCCGCGATAGTACATCTCAGCGCACTTGTCCTCAAAGGTACGCCCTAACACCATATCTTCGTAGAGCATTAAGCCTTCATCTGGAGTGATGGCTAGGGGGGTAGCAACTGTGGCAACAGATTCTTGAAGCATTGGCTAGTAACGTCAGAATATTTACATGGGTTTGTTGCTGTTAGTTTACAGCGAAATTATCGACATTGTTAAGTTTATCGATCGCCTTCTCGATTAACCGCCGCCAACGATGGTGACAATTTCTAAGCGATCGCCTGATTGCACAATGGTTTCCTGCCAAAACTGACGGTGCAAGATCTCACCGTTATATTCGATCGCGATCAACCGAGGGTTAAGCCCCAGATGCTCGAGCAGTTGCAGCATGGTTAAATCTGGGGCACAGGTGCGATCGCTGCCATTCACTTGCAGAGTAATCATGGCAAAGCTTTTATCCAAACTGAACTGAGTTGGCTTGCCATTTTTCGGGTGTGTAGGTTTTGAGCTGCATGGCATGAATTACACCACTGTCTAATTGGGGCTTGATCGCATCGTAGACGAGCTTATGTTGCTTCACCATCGTTAGCCCGACAAATTGTCCAGATACCACGGTTGCGGCAAAATGCTGACCATCTTGATTTGGGTCTTGGACATCGACTAAGGCATCGGGCAAAACTTTTAAGATCAAAGACTGAATATCGCTGGTGGACATAGATTGCTGAAAATGGATTACTGAAGGATTGGCATAGACTAGTCTAGCACTGCACTCTATAAGCGATCGCTGAGAATCGTTGATTCAATTGCTTAAGCGATCGCAGCAATATCTTTATGTTTCTGAATTTCCCCCTAAATTATCCATTCGTCTAGATTTTTGGCTAGCTGCGAGCGATCGGCAATGTCAGATGCACGGTGGTTTCCTGCTGATAGACGCTCTCAACCCAAAATTGTCCTCCAGTTAGCTCGGCAATTTTTTTGGAGATGGTTAAGCCAAGACCAGTCCCCTGTTGCTCGTAAGTCTTGCGTTCAAACTGAATAAAGGCATCGATTTTAGCAATTTGCGCTTCGGTCATGCCTCGACCTAAGTCCCGTACAGATAACTTCAGCATATCCCCCTCGATTTGACTGCTAACTGTAATGGATGTCCCTGAAGAGGAGAATTTCAAAGCATTATCGACTAATTCATGCAAAAGAGTGGATAGATATTGCTCTGATAGCGCGATCTCGGCATCCTCAAGCGAAAATACTAGGTCGTTACTACGGTTGCTACTCTGAGCCAGCGATCGCAATGTCGTTTCAATGGCGGTACTGGAGAATTTAGTTCGCATTGGTTTAACAAGATGTTTCTTACTTAGGAAAGCTTCTAACTCAAAATAAACGAGTAATCTCTTTGTTAGTATTTCTATGCGACAGGCAGATTGCTCAACCAAGTCCAGCATTTCAAGGGCTGGAGATATCTTCATATCTTGGAGATAGTCTTTGATTAACTCGATCGGAGCGATGATGCCATAGAGGGGGGTATTTAATTCGTGGGATAGGTTAGAGGCTAAGTTGCCACGCAGCGCACCGAGAGAATTTTTTAAGGTGTCGATCGTATTTTCTTGGATCTGCGATAAGGATTGGATCTTGTCAAACTGCTTTTTGATTCTAAGCATTGACTTAACGCGGGCGCGCAACTCCGCAGGATTGACAGGCTTACTGATGAAGTCATCGGCTCCAGCATCTAAACAGTTGGCAAGGTCTGATTTGGAACTTAATGCCGTCACCATCACGATCGGAACGGCTTGCCATTTTGGCATGGCTTTGATTTTCTGACAGACCTCAATGCCACTGATGATAGGCATCATGACATCCAGTAAAATCAGATCGGGATTGTAGATATCTAGGGATGAGAGTGCTTGTTGACCGCCAGAAGCATAATGTAGCTGATAGTCAAAATTCCCTAATAGGCTTGCGATCGCTGTAAAATTATTGGGTTCGTCGTCAATGACTAAAATGGATGGTGCATTCATGGATGATTTTTTTAGAGCGGTAAAACTTGCTGAATTGTGGTGTTAAGTAGTCTTAACTTAATTGGTTTAGCTAGATATTCATTGGCTCCTGCCGCTATACATCTTTCGCGATCGCCTTCCATCGCTAGAGCCGTTAGGGCAATAATCGGAATTGCTGCGATTTGTGCGTCAGCCCGAATCAAGCGGATCGCCTCTAGACCATCCATCCTCGGCATTTGAACATCCATGAGAATGATATCGGGAGCGTTTGCTTTCGCCATTACTATGGATTCTTCTCCATTTCTGGCGACGATCACACGGTAATCGAGCGCGTTCAGATAGGAACTGAGGGTTTGAATATTTGCTTCATTGTCTTCGGCTAGTAAAATCAACGGCGCGATCGCATTTTCAGGATTTACGACCAGTGGCAGTGAAGAGGTGGCAGTTGGTTCAGGTTCTAGAGCGCCAGAATGAGACAAATCATAGGGTAGAGCAACTGTGAAGCGGCTGCCTTTGCCAACTTCACTCTCAGCCATAACTTGACCGCTATGCAGTTCGACAATCTGCTTGACTAGGGCAAGTCCTAAACCCGTACCTTCGTATTGACGGTTGAGGGCGCTATCTACCTGCACAAAAGACTGAAAGAGCCGTTGCAAATCATGAGGGGCAATACCAATACCAGTATCCACGACCTGAAATACGAGCATTGGCGAATCCATTGCTCTAATTCGTGGTGGAATCGTCGCCTCTCCCTGCCATGTATCACCACTACCGACGGCAACTAAAAGACTTACTTGCCCCCCACTAGGAGTAAATTTGACAGCATTGGTAAGTAGGTTGATCAAGACCTGTTTGAGACGGCGTTCTTCACCATCGATCGCATTGATATTTGGAGGAATGTTGCTGACAACTTGCACCCGCTTTTTAAATGCTTGCTGCTTGATAAAAACAAGACTGGAATCACAGAGAGATTTGATAGAGACAGATTCAATGTCTAGTTCCATCATCCCTGATGTGATTTTCGATAGATCGAGAATGTCATTAATCAGGGATAGCAGATGTTCGCCGCTTGACTCTACGGTAGAGATCGCCCTGATCTGTCTTTCGTTAAGCGTTCCGAAAATTTGCTCTTTCAACGCCTCGGATAGTCCCAAGATCGAATTTAGCGGCGTGCGAAGTTCGTGGCTCATGTTGGCAAGAAACTCATCCTTAAGCCTAGTGGCGCGAAGAAGTTCTTCGTTGGCTTGTAGTAGTTGAGTTTCAGCTTGTTTGCGATCGCTAATATCGGTTAGTGTGCCAATATAACCTGTAAAAATACCATCTTCATCTAGTTCAGGTGCAGCTTGGCAATAGTAATAGCAAATAGTTCCATCTGGTTTGATACATCTTCCTTCAGCTTGGTAATATGCCTGTTGTTCGATCGCTTGAATCCAATGTTGATGGATCTGTTCCCGATCGTCGGGATGAATGGTCTGAAGCCATCCATGGCCAAGAGCCATACTGGATTCTTGCCCTGTGATTTGAGACCAAAACTCATTGACGTAGGTGCATTCGTTATTTTGATTGATTTGAAAAATCGCCACAGGAGCCGCCTTCGCTAGATTCGCAAAACGTTGTTCGCTCTCTCTGAGACTTTCTTCCGCAAGTTTGCGATCGCTAATATTATTAGAGCAACCAATCATGCGAATGGGTTTTCCCAGTGCATCCAAAACGAGCGAAAGACGCAAGCTTACATAAATTATTTCTCCTGATTTGGTCCGATTCCTTAGCCTACATTATTCATGAGAACCCAAAAGAGAATAAAAATCAAGAAAAAAGG